>JABMSA010000202.1 GCA_013202185.1 Planctomycetota bacterium | reverse complement strand
GACGTATTCCTTGCCGATTTTCGCCTCGGCTCGTTTCTGGCTGGCGCGAATCTCCTTTACGGCATCGGCCACGCCTCGATTGAGGCGCTTGACCTCCTTCTCCACTTCCTCGGGGGCCACTTCGCGACGCCGAATCGTGGCCTCTTCGCTGTCGAGGACAAACGCTTCGCGGATGGCTATGCCGGGCGATACGGGGATTCCTTTTCGTATTTCCATGTCATTTCGGGCAGTGGCCGGCGCCGGTGGCGCTGTTTTGCGGTCGGCCGGTTTGCCGCCCTGCTTATTTTTCTCCGAATCCTACTTCGATTAGCCCGCAGAGGGCCTCCACGGCTTCCTGCTCGTCTTCTCCTTCGGCGACGATGAGGATTTCCGATCCTTGCTCGGCGCCAAGCGTGAGAACGGCTATCATAATCTTGCCGTCGACCTCGTGGCCATCCATGACGATGCGTATGGACGATGTGAACTCGTTGGCGCGTTCCACCAATTGCATCGCAGGTCTTGCGTGCAAGCCAAGCTCGTTTGGAAGGCGTACCTTACGTTCTACAGCCATCGCTACCAGTTAGATGCTCGGCCCTTTGAGCTTGCGGAAGAAATGCGAGGTCTAATCGCGCCTTGTCTCCGCGCACCAGGCCCGGCCCCAGGCACGATCCGCCCGGCGCCGCTCAAGGTTCGAGTTCCTCTTCCTCGGGCTCGTCTTCTTCTTCTACGTCCGTTTCACTTGCCGGAATCGGGGCCGCTTGCTCTGCTTTGCGGCTCTCCTTTGCATGATGGTCGGACCATTTTTCTTTCAGCTTCTTGAGTTGACGCTCCATTTTGTCCGTTACGATGTCGATGGCCGCGTACATGTCCGACTGTTCGGTTTGCGCCATGAGCGTGTGGTGCCGGGGAGCGTATATTATCATCTCGGCTATCTGGCGGTCGCGCTCGATCTTGAGGGTAACAACAGCTTCTTTCGCGCCGAAATAGCGGGCCAGCTTGTCTGCCTTTTCAAAGGCATATTCTTTCATTGCGGGGGTCACGTCTACGTGATGCCCCGATACCGTTACCTGCAAATTGCCACTCCTCTCTCATTCAGCAAGCCAGATGGTCAAGCCCCGAAAAGAGCCATTACTTAAACGCTGTACTATATCAGAATCCCTCAGCAGAGTCAATGGATTTCCCATCGTTTGCCTTGCCCGAAAGGCCACTGCATGCTGTTTCGGCCGCTCGATTCACCCGGTTGAGCAACCTTGCCGCCTCGCCGCCCGGCTATTTTCATTGAAAATGCACCGGCCACGCCTGTATCATTATTGACACCGCACCGCTGCCGGTGAAGAACGCACGCTGCACAGCCACACCCGCTAAGGAGGAAAAGTCATGGCCGCAGATCTTCCCACAATAGGCTTCGTAGGCGTCGGATCGATGGGCACCCCGATGGTGCGGCAATTGCTTCGCGCCGGCTACAGGCTGGTGGTGTTCGACATCAACGGCGAGCGCGTCGCGGCGGTCGTGTCGGACGGCGCGTCGGCCGCCGAGTCAGCGGCCGACGCGGCAAAGCGGGCCGAAATCGTTATGACCAGCCTGCACTCGTCGGCGATATTCGTCGAGGTTGCCGATGGATCGTTCGTTCCCAACGCCCGGCCGGGCCAGGTATTCATCGATCTGGGCACCACCACTCCCCCCGAGGCACGCAGGATCGCCGCCGCCCTTGCGGCGCGCGGCGCGGCGCTCCTCGATGTGCTGGTGAGCGGCGGGCCTCCGGGCTGCGAAAACGGGAACCTCAGGATGTTTGCAGGCGGCGACAGGGCCGCCTACGACAAGTGCCGCCCAATTCTCGAAATCCTCGGCGAACCGCAGCGGATAGTTTATTGCGGCCCGAGCGGCATGGGCCAGGTGGTAAAGGGCGTGAACCAGCTCGTAATGGGGCTGCCGCTTGCAGGCTATATGGAAGCCGTAGCTTTCGGCGTGCGTGCCGGGGCCGATCCCGATGCCATCTGCAACGGAGTGGGCGGCGACAGCGGCTGGCGGAAAGATTTCGAATCGGTCGCCCGCATGATTTTCGACGGCAAATACACACAGCTCTACGTCAAGTTTCCCGAGCTGCCCTATTTCCTTCGCGAGGCGCGCGAAAAGGGCTTCCCAATGCCGATGACGCAGGCGCTGTTCCAATTCTGCGACGCCGGCGAGCGCACGATGGTCGACAACATGGGCCGCCCCGCCGCATCTTTCTGGCATGAGCTGATCACGCGCGGCGCGCCCGACAGCGACGACCCTGCCTGACCGCCCCGGGCCACACGGAATTGTCCATTGTGCAACATCGCCCGATGTGCAGCATCGCCCGATACAGCCCGCAAGAGAGTGTTGTCGCGGCCGCCGTTTGGTATAAGAAACCATTGGAAACAGGGCATACGCTATCAATGCATCTGGCCAAGTCGTGGGCTTGTTCCCGCTGGAGCCCTACTGGGGAGGTGTCGCAAGTTTTGT
The DNA here is from genome assembly GCA_013202185.1 of Planctomycetota bacterium. Taxonomy (GTDB): domain Bacteria; phylum Planctomycetota; class PUPC01; order JABMSA01; family JABMSA01; genus JABMSA01. The sequence continues at coordinate 2,363 of JABMSA010000202.1, read as the reverse complement.
GTACTCACTGAGCCTGGACAGCCCGTGGCATCCGCAATACAATCAGGCGAGAATGAGCCCCTACTTGGTTCCTACTGCTATTGATGCATCTGGGCAAATCGTCGGATATGAATGGGGTGGTGGTGGCGCGGGCGCTGCGTCTCTGCCTGATCGTGCGGTGATTTCCGGCATCAGAGCCTGAGCTTGTGCATGATCGGCGATCCCCGCCCGACAATTCGATGCGCAAAAAGAGAACACCTCGCTCGTGCTGCTTGTTATTACAATTGAAGAACATGGGCCGAAAGACGGTGCTTCGCTGGGCTGAAGGAAAGGCAGAGCATGAAAAGGGGCGTTTCGCTGTTGATATTCTGCCAGTCGCTGGGCTGGGACCTGATGCAGAAGTTTCCGTTTGTAGATGGCCTGGCCGAGAATCGCTCGAGCATGAAAGCGATCCTCGGCAGCCCGGCCGCTACGCTGCCCACCGTGCTGTCGGGCGCGCTTCCGCAAGAACACGGCCACTTCGATTGGTTCTTCTACTCACCCGGAACGTCTCCGTTTCGCTTGTGCAAGTATCTGGCGTACCTGCCGGCGCCGATCCGGAGGTCATTGCGATTCCGAAACGCAGTGGTGCGCTCGATACGAAACTCCTGCGGCATGACCGGCAGGCTGAGTGTTTTCAACATGCCGCTCAAGCGCCTGCCGATGCTCGACTTTGTCGAACACCGATCTCTTCTCGAGCCGGCGGCCCTGGGGGAGTTGAGAACGCTGATCGACTTCTTCGTGACCGAGAACATAAGATATTTCCGCTCTGAGCACAAACTGACCGACCCTGAAAACGCAGACGCCCTGACCGATGCGCTGCAGGCGGGCAAGATTTCCGCCGCCTTCCTTCATCTGACGGGAATCGACCAGGTGCTGAAACGCGAAGGAGCCGGGTCGCCCGCGGTGCGAGGCCGAATGGCGTGGTTCGATCATCGGATACGGCGCCTCTACGAGACGGCGGCCATGAGGTACGACAACGTCGAGCTGATCATCTTCTCGGATTGCGGAGCGATACCCGTGAGCGATACCTTCGACCTGAAGGCACACATCGAGGCAGGCCCGCATACCTGGGGGCGAGACTACGCCGCCGTCTACAGCCCGGCTATGGCGCAATTCTGGTTCCTGCGCGCCGAGCGCCGGGCGGCCATGCTCGAAATGCTCAACTCACTGCCCTGCGGGAGAATCCTGAGCAAGCAAGAAACGGTGCGGCAGGGATGCTGGTTTGCAGACAACCGTTTCGGCGAGGCGATCTTTCTGGCGCATCCGGGGGTGGCCTTCACGCCCAACTACATCGAGGCCGCGCCTCCGGCGGCCGCGTCCGCATACCACCCCGATAATGAAGCAACGGCGGCGGCCTTTGCCTGTAATCTTGCCGGCGTCCAGCCGCCACGGTCACTGCCGGATGTCAGGGCAGTTCTCGTGCGGAGCGCCGGCAGGTGCGTGGGGATCGACGTAGCAGCGGGCGAGCCCGCAACAGCCCGGAGACCGGAGTGAGGCAGGATCGAGCGGCGATCGTCAACCATACAAAACAAACTTGGGAGAAATTCACATGGATGCTGTAAAGCTCAAATACGCCTTTGCTGTAAACAGGCGCCGGCGGAAACACCGGCTTCCTCAGCCTGCACACAGGACGCGTGAAAGGTGAGGAGGAACAGCTCGTGGAAGTGCAATTCAAGTGCCCGTGCGGGGAAGTGCTGTCCGCACACGAACAAGACATCAACGAAACGATCGCGTGCCACAAATGCGGTCGCGTCCTCGTCGTCCCGGGCGTTCCGGTGGCGGCGGGCATAGGCGGCCAACATGACCACGGCGGCATGCAAGAAGCCGGTGAAGTCGTCGAGGCCGCCACCCGATCGTGGGTGGCCTCGCATCCGGCAGCGGCCGAGCGCCCGGCAGCGGTAAGCGGCATGGCCGTCGCATCGCTCGTTCTGGGGGTGGTCGGCCCGTTCCTGAGCATTCTGTCGATCGTTGCCGGCATACTCGCCATTGTGTTTGGCGTGGTTGCCCTCCGGGCCACATCATCATCGCCGCCGGTTCGCGGGCGCGGCATGGCAATCGCCGGCATAATGCTGGGCACCGTCGATATGCTCCTGGGCGGCGCCTTTTTGCTCGCAATCTTCGGCACTGGCGCACCGGAAGATTCGCTCGACGTGATCTGCAACCTGGTATCATTGCTTTACTGATCGAAATGGCACTGCACCCCCATCGGCGCGAGGCCTGAGCATTAAAACTAGGGACAGTCACGAATGGCGTGAAGTTAAGCTAATGATACGCAATGTGCACCGTTCTTCACCGATTAGGAGGCGGCACATGATGCGAGCGTTCTCGGCAAGATTATCATG
>JABMSA010000201.1 GCA_013202185.1 Planctomycetota bacterium | reverse complement strand
GGGACCGTGCTGCTGTTTACCATCTTGCTCGAGATCGAAAAATAGGTAACCGTCCCTAGTTTTCCGGACCGTTGTCATTAGTTCCGATCACGCGCTGGCGATGATCGAGGGTGCGCGAATATATGGACATGCTCGCATGGCGATCTTGCAAAAAGTTTTCCTCCCACAATAATCACTTCTCACAACATCACATCCAACCATCAAACCATTCCATTGAACCTCCCCCACGTTATCAGCCGCAGCGCTCGTACCGCGTCGTACACGGGCTTCCCTGGGAATGCAGGTAGATGGTCGATTCCTCGCCGCGTCCGACGAGCATGATCGTCGACGACAGCGTGCCGTTCTTCTCGCCATGCACGCATATCGGCTCGTCGTCATTGCCGGCCCAATTGTCGGCGGGTCCCGGTCTCGCATGATCGGCAAGCATCGTCTTCAGTCCGGCGACAAGCCCCTCGGGCTCAGTGCCGTCCATCCTTTCCAGCAGCGCATGCGTGCGTGCCACCTTCCAGCAGGTCATGTCGTTGAGGTCGCGATTTCCGATCACGTAAACGCCGCTCTCGAGGGGGGTGATCTCCAGCTCGCCATCGTAGTGTGCAATGAACCCCTCGTCCGGACCGGCGCAGAAAAGATTGAAGCCGTTGCAGGTGCTCCGCGCGACCTCGTCTTTCACCAGTCGGGCGGCTTGGGCGGGCGAGAGCGATCCGAGAACGTCAACCGTCAGCAGCCCGCGCGAGCGAACCCCGACCGGTGCGCGCGGCTCGGCCCTGTTTGTTATAGCCGCCGCCATTTGGTGTTCGTTGAGGCCGATCCACGTTCCGCCGGCGCGGCAATCTTTCGGAGCGAGGAAGCGCGTGCCGGTGCGCTCCCACACTTCCGGCAAGCTTCCCTGCCGGTCGTGCAATTCATCCCTGTTTGCCGCAAGGACGATAGGATGAGAAGGGAGCGTCTTGTAGAGAACGGCTAACAGGCACATGGCGTGAATTGTGAGTCATGACTCGCGAGGGCGGTTTTTTTTCGCGCTCGCGAGGGCTTCTTGCGTATTGATGCTGTGAGGGTAACGGACGAAGAGCTTAGAAGTCTGCTTCGATGCTCTCTTCCTTGAGGAGTGAGCGCATCTTGTTGAGCGCCCGGGCCTCGATCTGCCGGACGCGCTCGCGTGTGACCTGCATCTTTTCTCCGACTTCGCCGAGCGTTTGTGCGTCGTCTTTATTGCCAAGGCCGAAGCGGCAGCGAACTATGCTGCGCTCGCGGTCGCTCAGCTTGGTCATGACGCGGCTGATGGCGGCACGCAGCGCTATCGTCTGCTCTTCCCGGCGGAGGCTGTCTTGCGGGTCCGGCACCGAATCGAGCATCTCGCCCTGGCCGGTAACGAACTTCTCGCCGTGGTAGTTTTCCTCGGGGATCGTCTTGGCGAAGTTCTTGAGGAGCGCCCATGACGCATAGGTGCTGAAGCGGAAGCCGCGGCTGTAGTCGAATTTCTCCACCGCCTGCATAAGGCTGATGTTGCCGTCGCTGATCAGCTCGTTGACGTTGGCAAACGGGCCCACGTGCTTGTAGGCCATGCGTATCACCAGCCGGAGGTTCGCCTCGAGCAGGCGGTTGCGCAGCTCCGTTGTTTCGTTCCTCAGCCACCGCATATCCTCCAGAACCGCTTGCGTCAGCTCGGAGGGGCGGAGGTCGTCCCACAGGCGATGCAGCTTGTACTTCAGGTAATTGTACCGGCGGAAAAGCTCCGGTTCTTCAACCCTGTCGAGCAGCGGCACCTTGCACAGATCGGTGAGGTACGCAGGAACGTGAGTGTCGCGGCGGCCAACGTGCCTTCTGGTGTGTTCTTCGGGCTCTATCTTGAGTATGAGCTGGTCGGCGTCGGGCGCCTCGAACTCCTCGCTGTTAACGAACTCGACACCGCCGGCCATTATTCGCTCTGCCTTGACCTGCCTCACGATCCTGTATATGTCTTGGCGGGTGCGCCCGTATTGTCTCATCAGCCGCTGCACCGAGCGCCCGCCGCGATGGGCCGCGAAGGCCTTTGCCTTTTCGCTGGCCAAGAGCGAATCGTAACAGTCACTGTAAAACGCCTTATTGGCATCGCTACGGTCGTGCTCGCGCACAATACACTTGGCGGCAAGTTCAGCCAGACCAAACTCCTTATCCAGCATGACGGCAAGTTCAGTGAGGCTGACCTTCTCCTTGCTCAGAAGCCGGGCTGCACGTTGCAGGATTCTCTGCTCGGGCACCTTCGAGAACTTTCGCGACCGCACGGCTCTGGCC
>JABMSA010000200.1 GCA_013202185.1 Planctomycetota bacterium | reverse complement strand
TTCTGCCGCCCTCCCTACAGGGCAGTAGCGCATTGGACGAGCGGCGTGAGTACTACGGCCGCGCATGGGACAAGGTTCTGATCAAGTGGCGTGACCGCTCCTCAATCAAACAGGCCCTTCTTCCCTACCATCTGGAATAGGGCCCGGATCAGGTCGGCCTTCTTCGGGTCCTCAACCAGGATCGGCAGGTTACTGCCGTTTCGGTCCATGCAGTAGCCCAGGGGTGGCATCCTGATGATCCACGCCTTCTCCATGATTCGTCGCATGCTGGGTGCGCCAATCGACGACTCGTCGTCCACAGCAACAGTGTCAATCTGGCAATACATCATCGCATGGTTCTTCGGCGCTCTGCCTTCCTCGTTCTTGTTCGCCAAGCTTCAGTCTCTCTGGCCACCTGTCGAACTGCAAATTGGGCCGGAACATACGTGGATCGAGAAACGTCGTAGACTTTGGCTGACGACGGCTCTTGCGGTCGGGGTTCTCCCAGTTGTTGTGGATTTCGGATGGAATTGCATCAAGAAACTGTTCGGGTGAATGAGCGAACAAAGGCTTGACCGGACAGCACGCCGTGCCCAAGCTTCGCTTGTTCACGGCGTGCTGACTGGTCAGCCCCGCATTCGGTTCAGAAGGAGAAAGACATGTCGATCAAGACCAAAGGGCGAAATAGGCGCATACTCTTTTCCTTCATGGTCGCCGCTCTCTGCATCTTCGGCATCCTCCGCGTATTTCGGCATTCAATCCTTCGCACGGCATGCGCCACTGGAGACATAGCGCTGGCAAGAGCCTCGCTTGCCCTGGGAGCCAATATCCACATCCGCGATGTTGACGGGGCAACGCTTGTCCACATTGCCGTTCAACGCACCAATGCTACTCAGATGCTCCGTCTTCTCCTGTCAAGGGGAGCGGACGCAGATGTTGCTGACGAGAAGGGAAGGACGCCTCTTCATATCGCAGCGCTTGTCGGCGCTTCGCCCGATGCGCTCAACGTCTTGTTCCAGCAAGGCGTTGCAGTGGAGGCTAAAGATGCTGCCGGCCTGACGCCGTTACATGTGGCTGCCGAAGAGGGACAGTTCCAGATCGCGCAGGCACTTCTCGATCAAGGGGCTGCCCCCGATATTCTCAACAAGCAGACTCAAACAGCGCTTGCACTTGCCAATGCTCGTGGACATACGGAAGTGGCTTCGCTGATTCAGCAGCACCTCGACCCGATATTGACTGAGGACTACTTTGCGCTGCAGATCCCACGATCTGTTGAGTCTGAAGATTGGGCTGCGGCCGTATATTTCTGCAGCAACTATCTGGCGCGTTTCCCGGCAGGGAACAATCGGCAACAGGTGGAAATGTGGGCTCGACTCGCAAAGCTTAGGAAAGTCATTGCACAACCGAACAACCATTAAGCCCGACGGTTGACAACACAAAAGCGCCTCGGTAGCGGATTTTCTTTCTTCCGCCTTGTACGGCCCGCGTTCAACCCACGATAGAGGGACTGACGAACCGACTAAAGCGACAGGGCTTCCAGTTCATGCAGATCAGCAATGTGAGCAAGACAAGTCCGGAGGGCGCCGATGCGGGGAAAGCTATTCACCTGCTCTGCGCCAAACGGTCACCGCGAGTGAAGGCCGTTCTTTCACATTGCATGATGAGCGACGATGAATGCCTGCAGGTCATGTTCCCAGCCGCCGGTGGGAAGGACTGCCTGGCGTTGGCAACATCATTGTCGCCCTCACTCAAACCGATCGCCCGGAAGGTAATCGACAATCCGTTGCAGTATCAACAACCAGAAGAGGATGGTAGTTTCTCTGTATTCGCTGTGACGAACTGTCCGACCGCAGGAGACGGCACTGCGATCGTCATCAGATTCACGAAGGGACAGCATCAGTTCTCCCAGACGGAGATCATCTCAGAGATCAACTTGGGCATCTCATTCAAGTTTGGCAAAGCGGCTGATATCCCGTTGCCTGAGTAATCGCCAGTCAGGTGAACTGCGAACCAAAGGCTGGTGGGTATCGTCGCTAGCGCGCAGAACACGGCCTGACCTCCGCACGCAAGCGTGCTACGGTCAAACCGTATTCTGCTCAGCTCCGCATTCG
>JABMSA010000199.1 GCA_013202185.1 Planctomycetota bacterium | reverse complement strand
GTCTTGGAGACCAAAGGACTTGCGTTAACGGTATGATGCGGAAAGCGCGTAAAGCGTAAACTCAGGCTAGCTTGCCCATAAATCTACTCCCTCCAAATGCTGGTTGCTTTCTGCCGCCAGGCGGGGTGGATGCCCCGCCCGGCGACAGCACGCCGATCGTTAGTGGGCATTAGGCCGGAGCCGCTGCGGTGGCCGTGAGCCCGATGGCCTCAGCGTACTTCAAGTAGGTTTCGACCGAAGCGATAACCACTCGGGCTTCAACGGTCAGCAGCTCGATTCCGACCAGCGACACCCTGACCCATGCATCGATTACGATGCCCTTGTCCAGAATGCGGTCAACGACCTCCGCAATACTGGAACTATCCATTGCATGCTTAACTGCCATTGTCTTCTCTCCTCCTAAACTAGACATCAAAGACACTCGGCTACAAAGGCCACGCCACTGTGGCGTGGATTTCCGCCCCCCTTCCAAGCCCTGTGCTGAGAATAGGTCGCGGCACGGTATCCATTTGATCATGGATTTTTCAAAGATCCTCCGGCTGAAGCATTCGATCGAGTTCCCGAAGCTTCAGCAGGACTTCTCAATTGAGTTAACAACTACCAATGGCGCGTGGTTCCAACAAAGAACCCGGAGCTTCGCGAGGTGTCCCTTCAGGCTCAGCGGCCCGTCGGAACTCGGCTTGCGGCTCCCCGCCATCTTGTCTTGCTCTCTCCGGCGCGGGGCCCGCGAAGTTGTATGGCGGCCATGGGCCGCTCAGCAGGATTCTTTCGGATTCCGCGCTACTTAACCTTCGGAAGGCCTCGCGAAAAGTTTCCTCATATTTTCTCTTGACCAGAAAAAAGAGGGACGCGAGGGCAATGTCGGTATTCGAAGTCGGCAGCAGAGAAGATTCCGTTTTGCACGTAACAAACAATCCCTTGAATGCCGCCTTGTATTTCTCCGCGAGCGCGTCCGCGCCGCGGGCAGATGCATCCAGTTGAGCATAGTGGCGCTTTCGGGCCAGCAGATAGCTCGCCCCGTCGGCATGTGCGGGCGCAACGGTGGAAGGCCCGGAGCCCTTTCCGCGAGGCGCTCGGGTCTTGAGCAGTATCCGCAGGCCCATCTCCACGCAATCTTCCACCTCTCGAAGGCTTGTCAGGAATTCTTCCCGGCGCACCCGCAACAGGTCGGCCACCTGATCTTGGGTCTCAAGCATGGCGCCGTAGCGCATCGGCAGCACCGTTCGGACCTGGTGCAGTGCGTTGACCACCCGGCCATAAGCCTTTGCATGGTCGAGGCTCGGCGTGCTGAAGGCATTGGGCGCGGTCGAGTAGACTGCCACGAGGCCCGCCTCGTGCAGGTGCGAAACCGGATGGCCGTCTATCCCCGGGGGCAGGCCCGCCGGCAGAGGCCTTTTGTCTTCGAGAATACAGTAAATAAGACGTTTCATTGCTCTAACTCGTCAATACGGGGGCAAAAGCTGTATGGCGGCCAGGGGCCGGAAGTTTCGAGAATGAGGCCCTTGTCGGCATGCTTCTCGGCTATTCGGCCGACGTACGCGCGGAAGGCGGCGGCCTCAGCCTTGAGCAGCAGATACGCACGATTCAACACCATATCTTCTTTCTTCCCGGTAATACCTTTGGCCTGGTGCTTCAGCGGGCGGGCATCCAGGGCGAGCTGGGCCAGTTGGTCGCCGATCTCCCCGGCCACAGCCCGACACTCCTGCTTCGACCGCGTCCTGGCCTCGGTCTGCAGCTTTTTCTGCTGGAAGTAACGGGCGCCGGGCGACCCGCATAAGCCTTTTTCCTGCTCGCGAAGTGTGGGATCCTTCGACATCAGCCACTCGCTGCCTTTGCGGACGTCCATGTATCCCTTAACGGACCATTCTTCCTTGTCGGAAAACTCATCGAGCAGCGCGGATATTCGGTCGCGATGCTCCTCCATGACCTTTCGCAGGGCTTGCTCCGACGAGAAGACGGTGCCGAATCCGGCGGGCAGAACGGGCGACCTGGGCATGACCTTTTCCAACACCTCTTCGTGCCGAAGCACGCGCGGCGTAATCCAGGCCAGGTCTTGCATATTGCTCTGGGCGGCTTCGCCTTCGAACTCTCTCCGAGGCACCGCGCCCCAAACGCCCGCCACACCGTCCAGCTCCAGCTCCTTGACTGCGTGGCCCGGGGTAGCGACGGAGGCATCTTCGCCCGGGCCGGTGTCTATACCCGGGGCCTCGACGCCTTGCGCGGCGCCCGAGCGCGCAAAACCGTAGAGATACACCAGTTCACTTCCCGCGCGCCGGGCAGGTTTTTTTTCAACTGGTGTGTGCATCATAATTCTTGTTTTTTCGCCTTGCATTCCTTGAGAGCCTTTTCCATGTGCTTGCGCTCGATGAGCATCTTGGGCTTGGCTTTTGGTTTCTCTGCGACGGCTTGTATGTGCTCGCGGAGCATTTCGAAGGCTGCCCTCCTGCAGACGTCCTGAATGTCGGCGCCGGTAAATCCTTCAGTGAACGACACCAGGTCATCAGTAGAAATGTTATCCGCCACGGGCTTTCCGCGCAATCCTATCTCGAAGATCTCTTTCCGGGCCTGCTCGTCCGGCGGCGGGAACTCGAGTATGAGATCAAATCGTCCGGGCCGCAGAAGCGCGGGATCGAGGATGTCCGGTCGGTTGGTCGCGCCCAATATCAGAACGCCTTCCAGTTCCTCCATGCCGTCCAGTTCGGTGAGGAACTGGCTGATGACGCGTTCGCTCACGTGGGAGTCGGAGGTTGCGCCTCCGCGGGTCGGCACGAGCGCGTCGATCTCGTCGAAGAATAGGATACACGGCGACGCCTGCCTGGCTTTTCGGAAGATCTTTCGCACTGCTTTCTCCGATTCGCCCACGTACATCGACAGCAGCTCGGGCCCCTTGATGGAGATGAAGTTGACCTCGCTCTCGTTGGCCACCACCTTCGCGACGAGCGTCTTGCCGCAGCCGGGCGGGCCCGACAAGAGTATTCCCTTCGTGGGGGTGACGCCGGCCTGTTCGAGTAGCTCGGGATGGCGCAGCGGCCACTCGACCGCCTCGACAAGTTGCCGCTTTACGTCTGCCAGGCCGCCGACGTCCTCCCAGTGGGCGTCGGGCACCTCGACGAACACCTCTCGGATGGCGGAGGGTTCCACTTCGCGAAAGGCATCGATGAAATCATGCATGCCGACCTCGAGGCTCATGACGGCATCATAAGGAATCTGGGCTGCAGCAAAGTCGATCTCGGGCATGATACGGCGGAGGCAGCTCATCGCGGCCTCTCTGCAGAGGGCTTCGAGGTCGGCCCCCACAAACCCATGCGTAGTCGCCGCCAGGTGTTCCAGGTCTACGTCGTCGGCAAGGGGCATGCCGCGGGTGTGAATATCGAGTATCTCCCTCCGGCCGTTGCGGTCGGGGATAGCAATCGATATTTCGCGGTCGAACCGGCCCGGCCTGCGCAGCGCCGGGTCCAGGACGTCGGGTATGTTGGTCGCGGCGATTACGATTACGTGCTGGCGCTCCGCGAGGCCGTCCATGAGCCCAAGGAGCTGCGCGACCACGCGCTTCTCCACGTCGCCGACGACCTTCTCGCGCCGGGGTGCGATGGCGTCGATCTCATCGATGAAAACGATGCTGGGCGCCTGGCGCGCGGCTTCGTCGAAGATCTTGCGCAGGTGTGCTTCGCTTTCGCCGTAGAACTTGTGGATGATTTCGGGGCCGTTGACGGAGAAGAACCTGGCCGCCGTCTCGTGGGCCACGGCGCGGGCGATGAGGGTCTTGCCGCAGCCGGGCGGGCCGTGCAGCAGCACTCCTTTGGGGGCGTCTATGCCCAACCGTTCGAACACCTCCGGGTAGCGCAGCGGCAGCTCGATGATTTCTCGAATGCGTAGCAGTTCTTTCTTCAGTCCGCCCACGTCTTCATAGGACAACGCCCGAGCTTCCCCGGGCTTGGCGGCCTTTGTGGCTCCTTCCACCTTCAGCACGGTCGAGGAAGTGATCACCACGGGCCCTGGCGGAGCGCTCGTCGCCACCTTGAAATCGGCGGAGCGCGTTCCGAAGAGGACGGCGCGAATGCGATCGCCCGGCACGACCGGCAGGCCGTCGAGCAGGCTGCCGATGTACTTCAGGTCGCTCTCGCGCGGCGTTATTGTAAGAGGCGACAGAGTCACGCGCTGCGCTGGCTTGGCGTCGACCTTGGAAACCTCCACGGGCTGGTCAACGGGTACGCCGGCATTCTCCCGGGAGAGGCCGTCGATTTGAATTCGCGACTTGCCGCGCAGTTCCTTGTATGCGGGCATTACCTTGCAGACGGTCGCGCGTTCGCCCGCCACCTCCACGATGTCGCCTATCTTGACATCCAGCTCTGTCATGTCGGCGGGATCGAGGCGTGCGAGCGCCCGCCCGACGTCTTTGGGTAGGGCCTCAGAAACCTTAAGCGTCAGCTTGTTAATTGTCTCAGGCATTTCTCGCTCCGTCTCGTGTTCATTCGGTCTTTGTTTCTGATTCGGACTTTGGCTCCGATTTGATCAGCTTGATCTCGAGAATGCCGCTGCGACATGTGCAACTCATTGCCTCCTTGGCGAAGCTCTGAGGCAGAAGCAGCTCCTTGCGATACTTCATCTTGCCCTTTTCGGCGGAAACGGTCAGGATGTCGCCCTGTAGATCAAGCGTAATGTCTTCTTCATTCGCCCCGGGCATTTCGGCGATCACAAGCACGTGTTCGTCCTCGTCGAAGATGTCGACCATTGGTTCTCGAACTTCATCCACGCTTATCGTTCCGGTCTCTTTATCCTGGTGCACGTTTCCGAAGGGCTCGATCTTAACGCCCTTCTCGCCTTCACCGCCTATGCCCACTTTGACGTTGAATCCGTACATGCCGCGGACCTTCCCTTCAGGTCCCCCGAATTCTCCCGATTGGCGAAGCTCTTTGCCTTTCTCCGCGAGATCGCCGATGCTGTCGATGAGGGACCCCAACCCGCCAAGTAGCCCGCCGAGCCCCAAATCCGACAACTGTTTCTCGATTTTCTTCTTTGCCTCTTCTTTCTTCTTTTCTTCT
>JABMSA010000198.1 GCA_013202185.1 Planctomycetota bacterium | reverse complement strand
TTTCCAGAGGGCGCTGCGGTGTCAATGCCATTGAGAAGAGAGGGGATGACCAAGGGCAAGAGTTTCTTCATGGGCCAGGCTTCCGGCGTGGTTGAGCCCATTGCAGGGGTGATTGGCGCATTGTTTGTTATGAAGATGCAGAACATTCTCCCCTACGCGCTCTGCTTTGCCGCCGGTGCTATGATTTTTGTGGTGGTAGAGGAACTGATTCCGGAGTCTCAGCGCGTTGATAAGAATATTGACGCGGTGACCCTATCCACGATGGTGGGCTTCTCCGTGATGATGGTTCTGGATGTTGCGCTTGGTTGATAGCGCTGAGCAGCAAGACTCCGCCATCAAAGGACGACGCGCATAGCACCGGACTTTGCCGACTCTATCCATATACTGAATGACGGGTCCAAGGCGCGATTCGCCACAACGATCATGATTTTCACAAGCGTGAAGGCCGCCTTATTGGATGCGCTGTATTTAACTTGTGAGTGACGAGTTCTCGTCTACTGTGAGTCCTTCTTCTTGGCGATCTCTATTGTGAGCTTGGAGTGTTGGATGGCCAGCTCGATCCACCGTTCGGTCAGCTTCTTGAAGTGCTTGTAGCTGGCAACCTGCTGTTTGATCTGGTCGACGAACTGGGGCCGCACATATTCAGTGCGGCTCTTCATTTTGTGCATGTAGCTGAGCTGGTAGTAGGGGCCGATCTTCTCCTTCGGCACCTTGTACTGCTGCGTCAACGAGCCCGGTCGCATTTCTCCGATTTCCTGTAGCTGCGTCTTGATCGTCTCGATCTGTTTCTCGATCTGCCTGACCTTTGCCTTGCTCATTGCGTCTCCTTTTCGGGGCACCCCAAGTCAACCATTGCACCGGGCTGCGGTCAATGCCGGAAGCCGGGCATGCTCATAAAAACACCTGCCAAACCCCCTCTTTTTCGTTGTACTATAGCATATATATGCTATGCTCCCGTCTGGTGCAAGAACAATAGTGTTCGGGCACAGAAAATGGAGAGAATCGCATGCAACTATGGGTACAGTGGTGGTGGGTCGTCGCTCAGTTGCGACCCGCCTGTTCGAGGTCCAGAACGTTTCTGTGGATGGGGGCCTGTCTGGCAGGCATGACGGTACGAGGCGATCTGATGGGGGTCACCAGTCTGGTTCGTGCGCTGGGACTGAAGAAGGTCTGCTATGAGCGGATGCTCGGTCTCTTTCATTCCTCGGCCCTGGACGTGGATGTGCTCACGCGACTGTGGGTGGCTCTGATCCTGAAGCTGCTGCATCCCGGCATGGTGTCAATCAACGGGAGAATGGTGCTCGTTGGAGATGGGATCAAGGTGGCCAAGTCCGGCAAGAAGATGCCGGCGGTCAAGCGGCTTCACCAGGAATCGGAGTCCAACACCAAGCCCAGCTTTATCACGGGCCACTCCTGTCAGGCGGTTGCCGTGCTCGCCGGCGCTCTCTCCACGGTTTTTGCCGTTCCTCTGGCGGCACGAATACATGAAGGGGTGCTGTTCAACAACAACGACAAGCGCACACTGCTCGACAAAATGGTGCTCTTGATCAACTCCCTGGGACTGACGGCCCCATGCTACTTCGTAGCCGACGCCTATTACGCTTCCAGGAAGATCATTCAGCCGCTGCTGAAGCGAGACATCCACCTGATCTCGCGCGTTAAGAAGAATGCGGTTGCCTATGAACAGCCGATAGAGTCCGAGGGAAAGAAACGACAGGGCCGTCCTCGTGTGTACGGGATGAAGATCAAGCTTCGTTCGTTGTTCGACGAGCTGGGCTCCATGCAGGAGGCACCCAGTCCGGTCTATGGAGAGAAGAATGTGATGCTTCGCTTTTATTCGCGCGACCTGCTGTGGCGGCCGGTTGGAATCCTGATCCGGTTCGTGGCCGTTATTCATCCGACGCGCGGAAGGATCCTGCTGATGTCAACAGACCTGAATCTGGTGCCGATCCAGATTATCCGAATCTACAGCCTGCGCTTCAAGATCGAGCTGGCCTTCAAACAGGCCCTGCGCGTCATCGGGGTCTATGCCTATCACTTCTGGATGGCCACCATGACCCCTGTCGGCAGAGTCAGCGGCAACCAACACCTGCACAAGAAGTCACAAGCTTATCGGGATGCGGTCCGTCGCAAGATCGGTGCCTATCACTGCCATATTCAGCTCGGCATCATTGCCCAGGGGCTGCTTCAATATCTTTCCCTGACGTTCCCGAAGCAGGTCTGGTCGTCTTTCGGTTCATGGATACGAACCATCCGTCCAGGCCTCTGCCCTTCGGAAGCGGTTACGGCTACAGCCATGCGAAACTCGTTGCCGGCATTCCTCGCCGACTCGCCAGAGAACACCGCTTTCACAAAGTTCCTGCGCGAAAGAATCGATCAGGACAGAGCCGAAGGCCTGCACCTGCTCGGTCTTGCTGCATAGGCTTTGCCCTGTAGCCGCGCCCGTTCGGCGAGCACGCCGCAGTCGCGTTGTGTCCTGCCCCGTTCCTCTCACCGCTCAACCGACTTTTTCGCGGTTTTCGAGGCCGTTCTCCGGACGGATCTGCTCCCGGCATGCCGACCACAGCCTCCATCTGAACCGCATCCCGGCCCCATACAGGAAAACGGCCCCGGCATTTTCTCGCGGTTACCATGACGATGGCAATCCCCGCGTAATTCCGGGCACGTTCCCGCCTATGAATGCCTCTTGGGCGGCAGGCCATGACGCTGTGTATCCGCAAAGGCTGTAGAACATGGCGTGAACAGTGGATCGCGCTTGCAATCCAGGCATCCATGTTCACAATGGAGACCGCCAAAAAAGGGGATCGGAGTAGGCGACAACTCGTCACTCACAAGTTACGTATGAAAATAACACGCGCCATTAACAACCGCGCCATGCGCCATGCCTTTGCGATCGGGTTCTGTGCGTTCGTTCTTGCTGCCCTCAGCAGCGTGGCATCGCAGAGCGGAGCCGAACGAATCGAGGTCTTTGCGGCTGGTCTTATATTGCTCCTGGTCGTGATCTCGATCGGCGTCCTTTTTGACATCGTCGGCGTGGCGGTGACGGTGGCGCAGGAGGGCCCCCTGCATGCAATGGCGGCCAACCAGGTATTTGGCGCCCGTCATGCCATTCGTCTCGTCCGCAACGCACACCAAGTTGCCAGCTTCTGCAATGACGTGATCGGCGACGTTTCAGGAACGTTGAGTGGAGCCATCGGTGTGACCCTGGTCCACAACCTTATGCAGTCCCCGACGAAAGCCGGTCTGGTGTGGGGTGTGACCATGATGACGGCCAGCACTGCTGCGCTCGTTGTGGGAGGCAAAGCCTATGGCAAGGTCCTCGCCATGGAACAGAGCACTCAGATCATGTTTCACATCGGCCAATGCATGGCCTGCGTGGACCGCGTTCTGCCCTTTGAGTTGCTGACGGACCGCAGACGCTCTCGCACGAAACGGGGTGACCGTACCCCGCGCAAGCGCAACGGCTCTGCGTCATAGCGCCAGCGGCAGCCGGAACAACAATCTTGGGCCGTCTCGACAAGGGGGACAGCCAGTATTTCACGAAGGACTTCCGGGATCTGGTCCAACCCAAGGACCGGATGCAGACTGAGACGCGATCAGGCCCGGGCATCATGTTGGTCTGACGCAACACAGCTGCTCAATAGTCTTCGCGGGTCCGCAGAGGCCAGCGGATATGATCTGGCCCTTCTGGATGTTGTGCGGGATAGGTGTACCTGTATGGAGAATGTTTTCTTCTGGCTTGCCGAGGCTCTGAAGTCAGATGAAAGGACAAAATGCCGGCGGCCTGGAGTGCCTCTGGCAAGCCACCGCGAAATACGGCATCCCCTACTTCGCCAACTTCGTAAACTCCGCCATGTCGCCCGATGACGTCCGGTCCATGTGCTGCCGACTACGTCTAGACATGCGGACGCTCGAGAAGAGGGGGGGAGGGCTGTTCGGCGCTTGAAGCCCTATTGCGACCAATGGACGTTGCTCGCACAGGTGGAGCGTGTTTCGGAGGGCGTTTTGGACGCCGCGATCAAGAAGTATGCACTTCGCCCGCAGCCTCCACGCTCGAATCTGCCCTTTCAGCGGATGTCGGGGAATCACACACTGCCTCCATGTGCCCAGCGTATGCTCAGAGAAGGGGTTCGTGCCAATCAGAGAGTCGCCTGCTTCCGCTTGGCAGTCCAGCTGCGCAAGGCCGGGAACCCGT
>JABMSA010000018.1 GCA_013202185.1 Planctomycetota bacterium | reverse complement strand
CCCTGGACGAAATCGTCTGGGCGGCGAATCCTTCCAACGACACGCTCGAAGGCTTGGTGACTTACGCCTGCAAATACGCGCAAGATTATCTCGCCTTGGCGGATTTGCGTTACCGCCTCGATGTGCCAGCGCAATTGCCGGATGCAAACATCGCGCCTGACCTGCGGCATAATGTTTTCCTCGCGTTCAAAGAGTCGGTCAACAACGTGGTCAAACACGCCAAGGCCACGGAAGTAAAAATCCGGCTGCGCCTGGATGCGAACAGGTTCACCCTCGAGATCGAAGACGATGGCAAAGGCCCTGGCGATGCCGCGAAGAAGACTGGCAGAAATGGATTGCGCAACATGCGCAAGCGCATGGAAGATGTCGGCGGAACATTCGTGATGAAACCTGGCGACGAGCGCGGCACGATCGTGCGCCTGACATCGCCCATCACCAAACGCTGACACCACATGGCCATTAAAGTTTCAATCGTCGAAGACAATGAACAGTTGCGGACCACACTCGCAAAGATGATTTCACGCTCCGAAGGCTTTGAATGTCTCGGCCACCATCCGAGCGCGGAAGCCGGACTCGCCGGCATCCCAAACGAGAAGCCCGACGTTGTGTTGATGGACATCAACCTGCCCGGCATGAACGGCCTGGAGGCGTTCCAGCTTATGAAGGAGGCCCATCCCAAGCTGCCGGTCATTATCATGACCGCCTACGGCACTACGGATTCCGCCATCGAGGCGACGAAGCTGGGAGCGTTTGATTACCAGGCAAAGCCTTTCGAGCCGCACGACATGCTGCAGACCGTGGATCAAGCCCTGGAATGCTTCCGGCTGATGCAGCGTGAGGTGGAGATCGACCCTGCCGAATCGCGACCGACGCGGGACGCACTGATCGGGCAGAGCGCGGGGATGCAGGAAGTCTACAAAGCCATTGGTCGCGTGGCGCAGTCCGACGCCACAGTCCTCATTCGCGGAGAGACGGGAGTTGGCAAAGAGCTCGTGGCGCGAGCCATCTATCAGCACAGCCGGCGCAGCAACGACTCACTCCTGGTCGTGAACTGCACGGCCATTCCCGAAACGCTTCTCGAGAGTGAGCTCTTCGGCTATGAAAGAGGCGCCTTTACGGGCGCCCACTCTCGTCGGATCGGCAAGTTCGAACAGGCCAACAGAGGAACGGTCTTGCTCGACGAGATCGGAGATATTCCGCTCAGTACTCAGGCAAAGATCCTGCGAGTGCTTCAGGAGAAGTCATTCCAGCGCATCGGGGGGAACGAGACAATCTCGGTTGACGTGCGCGTACTGGCGGCCACGAATCTGAACCTCGAACGCGCAATCGAGGAAGGGCGGTTCCGCGAAGACCTCTACCACCGGCTCAACGTCGTCAGCATCCACATCCCTCCACTGCGGGAACGGCGCGACGACATCCCGAAGCTCGTGAACTATTTTCTGAAACACTTCTCGGGGGAACACGAGACAGACAAGCCGCCGCTCTCTCCGGAGGCGATGGAATTGCTGCGACACCATCCCTGGCCGGGGAACGTACGAGAGCTTCGGCACTGCATCCAGCGGACGATGATCTTCACTCGCGGCCGCGCGATCCAGGCGGAGAACATCCGCCGCGCCCTGAAGGGGCCCACGGAACTGCTTCCGGAGGTCGTTGCGGACGGCGACCGCGAGGCCCAGACCGATCATCTCCTGCTGGCCGCCCGGAGGCATCTCGCGGCCCATCGTGGCCCCATTACGCACAGCAGGTTCATGGCAACGGCGGACCGACTCCTCGTCACGGAGGCGCTCCGCATGACCAAGGGCAATCAGACCCACGCGGCAGAGCTGCTGGGCCTGACCCGTCCGACATTGGCCGCCAAAATGCAAAAATATTCCATCGAGCGAGAGGATTACTTGCGCTGGGATTAGTGTCAGCTTTCTTTGCGGCCCGGAAAATTCCCTGACACTTCAGCAGTGCTCCGTCAGGCTTCTTCGCCTCCCTTGAGTGCCGCAGAACTCCTCGCGCAGACACCCCGGAAGGCTTGGCAACATTCCTCCGCGGGAGTGTCCCAAGACGGTACCGGCCCCCTGAGGAGACTTCCGGTACGGCGGCCTGTTCTCCTCGCGTTTGGCACAGCTTTTGTCGGGTCGGTCAAGTTCCGGTTGGTCATCGGTTGAGGCAGAACAGAGCGCGCGATGGCGACGAGTTGCCGGAGGAAGACTATCACTTCAGGCGCACCACAATGGCGAGGCGTGAGACCAAATCGGCTGAAACTGATGTCCGGAGCATTCTCCGGCTGAATCGCCAACGCAAGAAGCTCAAGTGCCTCGGCTGCCATCGCGCGATGGTCACCGACCGTTGTCATCGCTTCTGTGAGACTTGCTCAAGGCGCAACAGCCGTAGCGGTCACGCGGCCAAACGGGGTAGACTCAGCGGGAGCGACCTGAAGTGGTCGGCCTTCCCCAGCCAACACCATTTCTGAGAGGATCCGCCAAATTGAGGCGGGAAAGAATGTTAGAATGGTCGCCTGAAATCCCGGAATCCGGGGCCCGCAGCCCCCGGCGGTCACGCTGCCCATCTGGGGTGACCCAGCGCATCGGGGAATACCTATGTCAAGACAGGACTGTTCGGGAAGAGCAGCGGAGAAAGGACCATGGAAAACAAAGACAACGCGTGGATGGAACATCTGAGTGCCAAGGCGACCTCGAGCAGCTTGGTGGACTCCTCTCTCTATGCTACCTATGACGTAAAACGAGGTCTGCGAGACATTTCTGGCAAAGGCGTACTGGCAGGATTGACACAGATCGGGGAAGTTCAAGGCTATACGACGGTAGGAGACAGTTCCGTCCCAGGGCCGGGATGTCTCATTTACCGGGGCATTGAAATCTCGGAGATCGTCAACGGGTTCCTGGCGGG
>JABMSA010000197.1 GCA_013202185.1 Planctomycetota bacterium | reverse complement strand
TCTGCGCGCCGCACAGACAGGCTTGAGGCCCTTGCACGCTAAACACATACCTTTGGGAGAGGGGAACGGGGTGAGGGAAAACTGGGAATCTCCGTCTGAAATCTGCGGAATGTGCGAAATCTGCGGAAGAACCCTCTGGAACTCTCTGTCCTCTCTCTTCTCTCCGTGCTCTCCGTGGTTAAGTTTGGGGGATTTTCCTTGAAGGGAAACCCCTATAGATTTATAATTAGGTGTTTGGGTATAAGCACTTCTGAGAAGTGTTGCCTGTTTACCCCCAGAGGAATCTGACGCGTTGAAAACGGCCATCAAGAAAGCCGGCGTGCTGATCGAGGCGCTGCCGTATATCCAGTCTTTCCACAATAAAATCGTTGTGGTGAAGTTTGGGGGCAGCGCGATGGACGTCGGCGGCGATCTTTCGAACTTGCTCACGAGCCTCGTGTTCATGAGCCAGGTGGGCATGCGCCCGGTGCTCGTGCACGGCGGCGGGCCGATGATCTCGGCCGAGATGAAGCGCCGTGGCAAGGAACCGGTTTTCGTCAAGGGCCGGCGAGTGACCGACGAGGAAACGCTCG
Source organism: Planctomycetota bacterium (assembly GCA_013202185.1). GTDB lineage: Bacteria > Planctomycetota > PUPC01 > JABMSA01 > JABMSA01 > JABMSA01. The sequence continues at coordinate 4,461 of JABMSA010000197.1, read as the reverse complement.
AGATCGCCGAAAGTGTGCTCATCGAAAAGGTGAACCGCCTCCTGGTGGAATCGATCTGGAAGCTCGGCGGGCGGAGCGTCGGAATGCACGTGCGCCAGCATGGATGCCTCTACGCCGAGAAGCTTTTCCTCACCGACGAGGACGGCGTGACGTTCGACTTGGGATTCGTCGGCCGTGTCGCGAATATCGACGCCGACAGGGTGCATAGTTTCTGCGACGCCGGCATCGTGCCGGTGATCGCGCCGCTGGGCAAGGATGACGCGGGTAACACGCTCAACGTCAACGCCGACACTGCCGCATCGGTCGTTGCCGCGCAGTTGGGGGCGGAGAAGATCGTGTTCGTGGCCGACGTGCACGGAATCATGGCGGATCGCAGCGACCGCGCTTCGCTGCTTTCTTCGGTGAACGAAGAACAGATAGCGGACCTCATCGCGCGCGGCGTTATCAGCGGCGGAATGCAGCCGAAGGTCGAGGCGTGCCTCGAGGCCATCCGGGCCGGCGTGAAGAAGGCGCATATCATAGATGGCAACATCCCTCATTCGCTGCTTCTCGAAATATTTACGGACAAAGGAATCGGCACAGAGATCGTTCAGTAGGCTCGGCGGCCGAATGACAGGAGGACCGAATGCTTGCAGCAACGGAAGAAACAATCGCACAGTACACGAAGTACGTTATCGGCAACTACACGCGCATTCCCGCCGTGATGGTCAAGGGCGAGGGCTCTTATCTATGGGATCAGGACGGGGAGAAGTACCTCGATCTCTTCCCGGGCTGGGGCGTGAACGGCCTGGGCCACTGCCACCCCGACGTGGTCAGGGCCGTGCAAGCACAGGCCGCCAGGCTCACACACGTTGCAAATAACTACTATCTCGAGAACCAGGGCCGGCTGGCCCAGATGATCGCCGAGCGGTCGTTCGGCGGGCAGTGCTTTTTCTGCAACAGCGGCGCGGAGGCCGTCGAGGCCGCCATCAAGCTCGCCCGCATCTTTTGCGAGCCGCGATACAAGATCATCACGATGACGAATTCCTTCCACGGTCGCACGTCGATGGCGATGGTGGCCACGGCGCAGCCCAAGTATCAGAAGGGCCTGCCGCCGGTCGATCTCGGGTTCACTTACGTGCCGTTCGACGACGTCGATGCCGTCAAGAACGCTATCGATGATGACACGTGCGCGATAATGGTGGAGCCTATCCAGGGGGAGGGCGGGGTGAATGTTCCCGCCGACGGCTACCTCCGGGCGCTGCGTGATCTCTGCGACGAACGCGGCCTGCTGCTGATCTTCGACGAGGTGACAACCGGCAGCGGCCGCACGGGCAAGTATTACGCTCATCAGCATTTTGGCGTTGAGCCCGATATCATGACGATGGCGAAATCAATGGGCGGCGGGCTGGCGATCGGAGGCATCGAGGCGCGGCAAGACGTGGCCGAGAAGCTTGTGCCCGGCACGCACGCGTCGACGTTCGGAGGCAATCCGATTGCATGCTCCGGCGCCATCGCGAAGCTCGAGGTGATCGACCGCGACGGGTTGCTCGAGCACTCGATCCGGATCGGCGACCTGCTGAAAGAGAAGCTGCTGGCGCTCAAGGATAGGCTGGACGTTATCGCCGACGTGCGCGGCAAGGGATGCATGATCGGGATGGAGCTGACGGGGCCCGGCGCCGATTTTGTGAAGCGCTGCATGCAGGCCGGCCTGCTGATCAATTGCACTCACGACACGGTCATACGTTTCTATCCGTCGATGTGCGCCACGCCCGAAGAGATAGAGCAGGGCGCTGCGATTGTCGAAGAGGTACTCGGTGCCGGACTGTGATGAGCCCTGGAGCTTCGTATTGACTCAACAGCTTACTTTGGTGGTCGGCACGCGGAACCTCAAGAAGAAGAAGGAAATCGAGCGAATACTCGAGGGCTTTCCGGTTTGCCTGCAATCGCTTGACGATTACGCGGACGCGCCGGACGTGGACGAAGACGCCCCGAGCTTCGAAGGCAACGCCCGCAAGAAGGCCCTGACGCTTGCAGACGCCCTTGGCCGATGGGTCGTCGCCGACGACTCCGGCCTGGAGGTGGATGCGCTGGCCGGCGGGCCGGGCGTGCGATCGGCCCGATACGCAGGCCCGAACGCAACCGGCGCCGACCTGTGCAGAAAGCTGCTCGGCGAGCTGGAGGGTGTGCCGCATGAAAAGCGCACGGCAAGATTTCGCTGCGCCGCAGCGGTCGCAAGGCCGGGCGAGGTGCTTTTCACGGTCGAGGCCCGCTGCGAAGGTTGCATCACCAACGAAATGAGAGGTAAGGGCGGGTTCGGCTACGACCCGATCTTCTTTTACCCCGACTACGCGCGCACGTTCGCCGAGATGTCGCCCGACGAAAAAAACAGCGTCAGCCACCGTGGCAGGGCGCTGGCGATGTTCAAGGCCGAGCTGCAGAAGTACTTGAAACATGACGAACCAGCAGGGAGAAGCTGATGGACAAGGAATACGCGATAGGCATTGATCTCGGCGGCACGTTCATCAAGGGCGGAATGGTCGGGCTCGACGGCGATGTTGTGTACAGCACGAGCATCGAAACGCAAGCCGAAACCGGGCCGGAAGGTGTGATCGAGCGGATGGCCGGGCTTGGCCGCGCGGTGGCCGAGGGCGCCGGCATCGAGTGGGGGCAGGTGCGATGCATGGGCGTCGGCAGCCCGGGCCCGCTGAACACCACTGATGGCATCGTCTACTCGGCGCCGAATCTGGCGGGCTGGGAAAACGTGCCCGTGGTCAAGATGCTCGAGGAGAAGCTGGGCTGCTGCGTGACGTTGGAGAATGACGCCAACGCGGCGGCGTACGCCGAGAACTGGGCGGGCGCCGGCAAGGGGGCGTCGTCGATGATCATGCTCACGCTCGGCACGGGCATCGGCGGGGGCGTTGTGCTCAACGGCGATGTGTGGCACGGAAAAGACGACGCCGCCGGCGAGCTTGGCCACATGAGTATCAACTTCGACGGGCCCAGGTGCAATTGCGGCGGCTGGGGGTGCATCGAGGCGTACGCTTCGGCGCCGAACACCGTTCGACGGGCGCTCGAGGGAATCGAAGAGGGCAGGCAAACCAGCCTCAAGGCCGTTCTCGACGGGGGGGACCAGATCACGGCAAAGGGCATTTACGAGGCCGCCGTGGCAGGCGACCAATTTGCAGCGGAAACAATCGAGGCGACCGGCCGGTACCTCGGCATCGCCATCGCGAGTTTTGTAAACATATTCAACCCGGAACTGGTGGTTTTGTTCGGCGGCCTGGCCGGCGCAGGAGAGATGATCTTCGGGCCCGCCCGGCAGGAAGTAGCACGCCGCGCCATCAAGCCCGGGTCTTACACGGTAAAGATTGTTCCGGCCAGGCTGGGAAAGCAGGCCGGGATCATCGGAGCGGCCGGATGCGCATTGAGAAGATTAGAAATTTCTGCATAATAGCACATATCGATCATGGCAAGTCGACGCTTGCCGATCGCATGCTCCTCAAGGCTGGTGCAATCACGCAGCGGGAGTTTCGCGAGCAGATCCTCGATACCATGGATCTCGAGAGAGAGCGCGGCATCACGATAAAGTCGAGCTGCGTGAGCCTCAAATACGAGCGCGACGGCAAGGAGTACATGCTCAACCTCATCGACACGCCCGGGCACGTCGACTTCAGCTACGAGGTGTCGCGCAGCCTGGCCGCCTGCGAGGGTGCGCTGCTGCTCGTAGACGCCACCCAGGGCGTGGAAGCCCAAACCGTGGCCAACAACTTCCTCGCGATGCAGCATGATCTTGCCATCGTGCCCATAGTCAATAAGCTCGATCTTGCCAGCGCCCGGCCCGACGAGGTCATCGAGGAGATGGAGCACAGCCTCGCGGTCGAGCCGCAAGACGTGCTGCGGGTGAGCGCAAAAGACGGCTCCGGCGTCGATGCCGTGTTCGATGCGATCATCGATAGCATCCCTCCGCCGGAGGGCGATCCCGGCGAGCCGCTTCAGGCGCTTGTGTTCGATTCGGAATACGACGAGTATTGCGGGGTGGTGCTCTATGCGCGCGTGATGAACGGCACGATGCGCGTTGGCGACAAGATCAGGATGATGAACACCGGCCGAACGGCGGAAGTGAGCCGGCTGGGCCTTTTCACGCCGAAGATGGAAGATCGCAAGGAGCTTTCGGCGGGCGAGGTGGGATACGTGATCGCCAATATAAAGAGCATTCACGATGTAGACGTGGGCGATACGATAACCGCCGCGAAGGCGCAGGGCGTGCCGGCGCTCAAGGGTTACGTTCAGCCGCAGCCGATGGTTTTTTGCGGCTTTTACCCGGCCAACGACTGCGAGTTCAGCGCTCTGCGCAACGCCCTCGACCGGCTCAGCCTCAACGATTCGTCGTTCTGGTTCGAGCCGGAGACGTCCGACGCGCTCGGTTTCGGATTCCGCTGCGGCTTCCTGGGCATGCTGCACATGGAGATCGTGCAGGAG
>JABMSA010000196.1 GCA_013202185.1 Planctomycetota bacterium | reverse complement strand
TCACTTGTTCGGCATTCGGGTCTTCTTCAGGTGGCCACCAAACCGTGCCATCCTCGGCAGGGCTGAACGGAATGCCCTCAAGGACTGCCGGCAGGCCTCCCAACCCGACGGGATCGTGCACGGCATGTCCTTCACCAGACAGTGCTTTCTGGAAAACTTCCTGCAGAGGTCGGCGCCACCCCACCGGCAACTGCACGGCAGCAAATGGGGCGGTTGAGCTCACCTTCGGGGCACCCACGGTTGAGACTTCAGGCCGGCGCAGAAAACGCACCTCCTGGAGCTCAAGTTCGGCTTCACTGCCCTGCGTCCGCAGGTCGATTAACACCGCCTCCACGTTTTCCGCCAAATTGAGTTTAACGAGGCAGGTGTGGGCACGGTCGTCAAGAATTAGGTGTGAGGAGGTCAGCACAGTCGTACCACCCCCGGCACCCTCGAGCTTCAAGACCGGCAACGGGGTGATGGCCCGCTGGAGCCCTTTGGCGCGGTAGCGCACCAAGCAGTAGTGAAAGGCGCTCAAGTCCAGCGGGAGCTCGGGTTTCCAGCGCCATTCACCCACAACTCGTTCCGGGGGATTACCGGCGATCTGGAAGAGCAGGCCCGTGGCGCTACTTGCCAGCGACTTCTCCCCCCCGACCGCGCTTTGCCCGCGGCGCACAATCCCGGACATGGCATCACGCTCTGTCGCCTTCCGTGCAGGCGTGTCCACGGACGTTTCCCAACTGAGGTCCGGCAGAGGCAGTGTCCAACTTGGACCGGTGATCGTGGTGCTCGGATTCGGTTTCTCGGCATAAGCCGCCGCTACCTCCTCAGCACTCAGCGGATGGTCATACACAGCCACTTCGTCCCAGTCCGCCGACACGCCGGATTTTAGGTTCATATCGCTGTTCTGCCCAATTCGCAAGGCGCCCGCGTCGGCCGCCAGTTTGACCTCGTTGCAGTTTTCGTGGGCGAGGCGGCCGTCGACGTAGAGCCGCTGATTGGGACCATCAATAACCGTGCTATCGTAGACCGCGACGATATGTAGCCAACGCCCCGTGCCCGCTCGGCTTTGCCAGTTCCGCTGACGTTTCAGGTCTCCACCACCTACGTAGAACTCGATCGTACCACCTTCGCTACTGGCCCAACTCAGCTGAAACTGCCGATTGTAGCGTTTGCCCAGAATCATCGTGTAGCTGCGTTCGGGAGCTGGATGTGGACGGAACCAGGCCTCAAGGGTGAATTGACGGGGTAGGTTGAATGTGTCTCCCTCTCCCAAGGTCACACAGTCGCCGGCGTGCGTGCCGGGCAGCGAGAAAAACGTTCGTTCACCGGCACGCCGGATTCCAGCCTGGCCACTCTCGTTGCTGATCTTGGCAGGGAAGCTGCCTGATGTATCCCGAAGGCCATCACCCCCCTCTTTGTCAAAGGTCCACCGGGCCACCAAATCGGCGCGTGCGCCAATGACTACGACGAGAGACAGCATGCCGAAAATGGCTCGAATCATCATTTGGTGTACCTGTCATTCCTGCGAATACGGGAAATCGCTATCAGCGGGCCTTTTCGAGCGAGACGTAGCGGACGGCTGGAAGCTCGAATTCCGTGACTTTGGGCAGGGGGAATCGCCTGACGGTGATTGTGTTGGGAGTCGTCGCGTCAACCGGGAAACCGGTGTAGTGGGTGCCGTCATGGAGGCGAACGTATGAGCTGCACCAAGGCAGCTGTTCAGTCCACGGCGTTGGGCGGGATACGTCGGTCCTGATGACCGAAGTCGTGTTCTCGCTGGCCTTGCCACGCCAGACGGCGGGGAGGTCTACGAACCCCGCGCCGCCACGCTCGAGCGTCCGGGCTTCTGCCCCCATCAGCCAGTAGCTTGATTCCGAGCGTTGGCAGAACACGCCGAACTCACCTTGGAAACGAATGCCGGCGATCTCGACTTCCTTATCGAATGCCACCAGGATCCAGAGCGTACCCCACCTCGCGGCAATTCGCATTGCCACCGCGCGTGGGCCGGCCGGCGCGGGAACGACGAGGCGTTCGGCAGATTGGATGACCATTGTCCCATCCGCACAACTGGGTTCGTGGATGGCCACGAAGGTAGAGGTCAGGCTCTCGCCTTTCCGGATCGCATCTACGTAGCGCACGCGTCGGCCGACCTGTCGGGTTGTTTCTTGTCCGGGGCCGTTCGCGGCAGCCACTTCGTCGACGTCGGTGAGCATCCATAGGC
>JABMSA010000195.1 GCA_013202185.1 Planctomycetota bacterium | reverse complement strand
GAATTCAAGAGCGGCGAGGCGATGCTGGCGTCGGCCGTGGCGCGCAGATCGGGCACGGCCATCAGAAACGCCAAGCTCTATCAAGAGCTCAACGAGCTGTTCCTCAGCACGATCAAGACGCTGGTGCGGATCATTGAAGGCAAGGACGCCTACACCAGGGGCCACTCGGAAAGAGTGAGCGCGTTCTCGATGCTTCTGGCGGAGCTTCTGGATTTGCCTCTGGCCGACAAGGAAGCCCTCAGTTGGTCGTCGCTGCTGCACGACATCGGCAAGATCAAGATACCCGAAGAGATCCTCAAGAAGCCCGGCAGGCTCACGGACGAGGAGTTTGCCATCATTCAGCAGCATCCGGTCTTTGGGGCCGAAATGCTGGTCCCGATCGGGCAGCTCAGCCACTGCCTGCCCGACATCCGCCACCACCACGAGCGGATCGACGGCAAGGGTTATCCCGACGGCCTGACGGGCGACGCCATGCCCCTGCGTGCGAAGATCATCGCCGTGGCCGACACCTTCGACGCCCTCACCAGCGACCGCTGCTACAGGCCCAGGTTTGGCATTGACAAGGCGCTGCAGATCGTGGAAGAAGTTGCAGGAACGCAACTGTATTCGGAAGCGGCGGCCACGCTTGTTGCAAACAAGGATGCATTCCTCGAGCGCGTTCAAACGGCTGAGACACCTCAGCCGGCGAATGCCGAATGAGCCGGGAAATCGAGAAGAATCGCACAATCCGCCCGAGCGGATCTCACGGACAAGCACGTTTTGCCATCTGAATAGAAAGACCGGTTATGCAGGAAGACAGGCTCAGGAAATTTGCGAACCCATTTACCGGCTGCGTTGCACTGCTGGGAATAATCGTGGCAAGGGCCGCGCTCGCCGCCGCAGGATTCGAGCATGCGAATGTGCTGTATGCGCTGGTGCCCTGGCCGGTCGCGGTGCTGGCTCACAGCGGCGGAATGCTCCTCGTGGCGGGCGCATCGATCGTAACGGTGTTTGCCGATACGATCGCGATGTCATTCGCAACCGGCGGCGACCTGGCGCCCAGCTCGATCGCCACAGTGGGGCCTATCGAAAAGCTCCTGATGATGTGCTCCTGCGGCGCGGTGGTATACCTCATCTCCAAGCGCTTCTCCTGTGCGTTTACGCAGGCGTCGCAAAAGGCCGAGAGCTACCTCAAGAAGCTCTATTTGCAGGGAAAGGAAAACGCCACGGCGCTCAGCGACGCCGAATCGTGCGTGCAACGCGTGCGGCACGACGTGGACATGTACTCCTCGCTGGTACTGCTGCTGGAGGAAGCCGCCGAGAAGATATATTCGCACCTCGACACCGAGGAACTGATCGAAACATTCTTCCTGGTGTTGCGCAAGTGCCTCGGCGCCGACGCGGGCGCCATCTACTTCATCGACGAGCACGGCGACAACTACGTGCTGCACTCGAGCTTCGGCTACGGCCCGGGCCGTACCTATGATCAGCCGGAGGTGCTGCCGGCGAATGATCCATTAGTTGAGTACGTGACGACGTCGAGGCGCGCGATCGCCCTTTACGACAGTGCACCGCGCGATCCCCAGTTGAAGACGGTCGTGCCGAAGAGCAGCCTGAATGTGGCCATGGCCGCCACGCTCCTCGAGCAAGACAGGCCCGCGGGAATCGTAACGATAAACAGCTTCCGAGACAATGCACTGCAGGATCACATCCGCGACACCGCGCTCGTCTCGATGCTCTGCAATATAACGTCGATAGCGTTCACGAATGCCAGGCTCTTCATGAAGATACAAGACATGGCCGACCGCGACCCGCTCACGAAGGTCTTCAACAGGCGATACTTCTACGAGGCGCTCGGGCGGGAACTGTCGACGTGTCACCTTCGCGACGGCGAGGCGTGCGTGCTGCTGTGCGACATCGATCACTTCAAGGTCGTCAACGACACCTTCGGCCACCAGGTGGGCGATGCCGTGCTGATCGAATTTGCCAACACGTGCAGGAAGATCATCCGCGACTGCGACGTTCTGGCGCGCTACGGCGGCGAAGAGTTCATTTTCCTGATGCCCGGCCTGTCGGTGGACGAAGGCAGGCGGGCCGCCGAGAGGGTAAGGCGCGCCGTGGACGCAATGGAGTTTGTGTTCGACGGCAAGCAAGCGAAGGTGACGGTCAGTTGTGGCGTTGCCTCCTTCCCGCAGCATGCTTGCGATGTGTCGTCACTCACGCAGGCTGCCGACCTCGCGCTCTATCAGGCGAAGGCATCAGGGCGCAACAAGGTGGTCGTATCGGGGGCTTCTCAGTCGGAAACGATCCCCGACGGCAAATGCGAAGTGCATGAGATGCAGCACACTGAAGCCGCGAAACGGCCTCAGGGAGATCTCTGAAATGAAAATAGAGCAGAGCCAGCAGGGAACGGTAACTGTTCTCACGCCGGTGGGTGCGCTTGTGGATGACGAAAGGGAGCAGCTCGAGCAAGTGCTCGAGAAGCACCTGGATGCCGGCCGGGTAAAGCTCATCATCGACATGAACTCGGTGCCGTTCGTGGAGAGCGAGGGCCTCGAGATGCTGCTGGACGCTTCTGAGCGAGCCGTTTCCAGGGGAGGAGGCATCAGGATCACCAACCCGAGCGACATCGTGAGAGATATAATTCTTGCCACGCGACTCAACGCGAAGATTGAGCTTCACTTCGACCTCGCAGACGCACGGAGGAGCCTGCTGTAAAGACCTGAAGGAACGACTGGCGACTGAAATGCCCAACAAAGCGATGGAAATATTATGAGCGGCGGCGGAAAGCTCGGCCAGATACTCCTGGCAGCGGGCAAGATCACCGAAGAACAGCTCACAAACGCTCTCGAGAAGCAAGAGGAATCAGGCCAGCGCCTGGGCGAGGCGCTCGTCGAGATGGAGTGCGTTACCGAGCAAGACATAACCCAGGTGCTCGGGCAGCAACTGGGCGTGCCGCACGTGTGGCTGCGCAAGGGGCTGGTGGATCCGAAGGTCGTTTCGCTGATCCCGCAGGAAAAGGCCGAAGTTTACCACGCGGTGGCAATGTTCAAGGTGAGAGACACCCTCACCGTGGCCATGTCGGATCCGCAGTCGTTGTTTGTGATCGACCAGCTCGGCAGCCTTACCGGCTGCAAGATTCAGCCGGTGCTCTGCCGCGCGCAAGATATCACCGCCATCATCCAGGAGTATTACGGCAAGACCGTCGAGGTGGGGGAATTCCTGTCGTCTTTGGACGAAACAGACGTTGAGCTGGTGGCCGATACCCAACTGGCCAGCCTCTCCGAGCTGGAGGAGATGGCCGAAGGCAGCCCGATCATCAACCTCGTCAACCTCGTGGTGCTCAACGGCATCCACGAAGGTGCCAGCGACATACACATCGAGCCCGACCGCAAGCGAATGCGGGTGCGCTACAGGGTCGACGGAATCCTTCGGGAGGTGATGAGCAACAAGATGGAACTGCACCCTGCCATCATATCGAGAGTGAAGGTAATGGCCAACCTCGACATCGGCGAGCGGCGCCGGCCACAGGAGGGCCGCATACGCGTGGTGGCCGAAGGCAGGGAGGTGGACCTCCGTGTCTCGTCGCTGCCGACGGTCATCGGCGAGAAGATAGTCATGCGCATCCTGGATCAGAGCAGGTCGATCGTGCCGCTGGAGAAGCTGGGCCTCACCGCAAGATCGGCCGAAGAGATCATGGACATGATCGCCCAGCCATACGGGCTTGTTCTGGTTACCGGCCCCACGGGCAGCGGCAAGACCACCACGCTGTATTCCGCAATCAACCTCATATCGTCGATGGAAAAGAACATCGTCACCATTGAAGACCCCGTCGAGTACCAGCTCGACCTCATCAACCAGGTGCAGGTGAACGAGCGGATGGAGCTGACCTTTGCCAACGTGCTGAGGCACGTATTGAGGCAGGACCCCGACGTGGTGATGGTGGGCGAGATCCGCGACCGCGAAACGGCCGAGATTGCCATCCAGGCTGCTCTCACCGGGCACCTTGTAATCTCTACGCTCCACACCAACGATAGCTGCGGCGCGGTCGCACGCCTGGTCGACATGGGCGTAGAGCCCTATCTTCTGGCGTCGGCTCTGACCGGCGTGGTGGCGCAGCGCCTCATCCGCAGCATATGCTCCGACTGCAGCACTACCTTCATCCCTCCGCCCGAGCTGCTGCGGCGCGTCGGCTGGAAAGACGACAAGCCGCTGACGATGTCACTGGGCACAGGATGCAAAACATGTTTCGACTCGGGCTACAAGGGCAGGCTCGGCATATACGAGATGCTGCGCGTAGACACGGTGATGCGCAACCTGATCCTGACGAACCCGACCATCGACCAGCTCCGCGAAGAACGCGAAAAATCGGCCCTCCCGTCACTCAAGGAGTCGGGGTTCGAGCTTGTTCGCCAGGGAAAAACCACCATCGAGGAAGTGATGCGCGCGGTATTCATAGAGGGCGAGAGCGACATAAAACCCGACGGGCTCATGGCCGACGTTGGGAAGCCCGCACCGCAAACAAGCGCCACGGGCCACACGCAGCCGGCCGCCGACGAGCCCCTGCAGGATTCCGCCGAGCCCGTCACCCTCGGGTGAAACGAACACAGGCAACGAGAACCATTGGAAAAGCACGACCGAAAAACCGACAACGTGAGGCAACTATGGATCTGAGAAAGCTTCTGGCACTGATGGTAACCCGCAATGCTTCGGACCTGATCATTTCGGTGGGGTCGCCGCCGACGTTTCGTGTGGACGGCGAGCTGTCGCCGCTGCAGGTTCCTCTCCTGGATAAGGAAGAATGCCGCGACACGATCTTCCAGTGCCTTTCCGAAGAGGAGCAGGCCCGGGTGGAGAGCCGTGGCGACGTCGACCTGTCGTACAGCGCCCCCGGGCTGGGCAGGTTCAGGATGAACGTTCACATGCAGCGCAGCAGCGTTGCGGCGGCCATTCGGCTCATTTCAACAATCACGCCCAGGATCAGCGAACTTGGCCTCCCCGAGGCAGTGGGCGACCTGGCCAACCGCACCAAGGGCCTGCTGCTTGTGACCGGCCCCACGGGGAGTGGAAAATCGACCACACTCGCCGCGATCGTTCAGAAGATCAATACCACCCGCGGCTGCCATATAATCACCGTTGAGGATCCCATAGAGCATATGTTCGACAGCGACAAGAGCATCATCGAGCAGCGCGAGGTCGGCAAAGACACCCCTTCGTTTGCCGATGCGCTCAAGCACGTCTTGCGGCAGGACCCCGACGTGGTGATGGTTGGCGAGATGCGCGACCGAGAGACGATCACCACGGCGCTCACCGCCGCAGAGACCGGCCACTTTGTGCTGTCGACGCTGCACACCAACGACTGCGCCCAGACGCTCGACCGAATCGTGGATGTTTTCGATGGCGGCATGCAGCCGCAGATTCGCCTCCAGCTCTCGATGGTGCTGGTGGGTGTAGTATCGCAGCAGTTGGTGCAGCGCAGAGGCGGCGGGCGCAGCGTTGTGTGCGAGGTACTCGTAAACACACCGGCCGTGGGCAACCTAATACGCAAGGGAGATACGGCCCAGGTAAAGAACGCAATAATGACAGGGACATCGGCCGGGATGGTGTCGATGCGGAAATCAATCGCGGCGCTCCAAACGTCCGGCATGATAGATCGGGCGTGCGCCGAGTCTCTGATAGGGCCGTCGCTGAATGCCAATACAACGACGCTCTGACGCCGCCGAGTGCGATGAAACAGATGCAAAGTTGAGGACAACCTCCGGATTGTGCCGAGAATGCTAGTGACAACAACAACAACACAATTGGCGGCGGACGGCGTGCTAACTGCGGCCGTGCAAAGTGGCGCATTCCGCCGGCAATGCAATGCAATGTGTGTTTGCTGATTATGTTTGGAAAAGTATCCGACAGAGAACTGCTGTTCTTTACGTCTCAGTTGCAATTGCTGATGGAAACAGGCTCCAGCCTTACCGAGAGCCTGGGAGCCATTGAGACGCAGATCGCCAACAGGTCGCTTTCCGAAGCGGTCCGTTCGGTCACCGTAGACGTGCAGGGCGGCAAAATGTTATCAACTGCACTGGCGCGCAGACCGAAGATATTTACAACGATCTACGTCAGCATGGTCCGCGCCGGAGAGACCGGCGGCTTTCTTGTTGAGATGCTTCAGAGGCTCGTGCAGATTCTGAAGCTCAAGAACGGCCTGAAGTCGAAGATCAAGTCGGCAATGGCTTATCCGGCCATCCTCACGCTGATGTCGGTAGGCGTTGTGATCTTTATGATGACGTTTGTTCTGCCGAGGTTCGCTGCGATCTTTGAAGGTAAGGAAGCGATTTTGCCCGTGACCACGCTGGTACTGATGGCGATAGCCAACTTCATGGTGGACTACTGGCCGTTCATCCTCGTGGGCCTCGTGCTGCTGCTGGGCGGCGTTTCGTATGGGTTGCGCACCCCGCAAGGAAAGATCGTCGTGCAAAGGCTCGTGCTGAGGGTGCCGCTGATCGGCAAGACCTGCCGGGTGCTGTACGCATCGAGGCTGCTCAGAACGCTGGGCGTCATGCTCGAAAGCGGCATTCCGCTGCTCGACGGCGTAGACGTAACCCGCGGGACGGTCGGCAACTGCGAGTACGTGACCTTTCTCGATGCCGTCGAGAAGAGCGTGAAAGAAGGCATGACCCTCTCGGAGCCGTTCGCGAAGAGCAATCTGTTTGAACCGGCCGTAAAGCAGATGGTTACCACCGCCGAGATGAGCGGCAGCACGGGAATAGTGATGCTGAAGATGGCCGACTACTACGAGGAGGAAGTGGAAGTACGCCTCAAGACGCTAACTTCGATGCTCGAACCGTTGATCGTGGTGATTATGGGATCAGTGGTAGGCTTTATTTCGATGTCGCTGTTTCTGCCGTTGTTCAAGATTTCCAGGACCGGCTTTTAGAACCAAACCGGGCTCTGAACTCGCCGCCTGGCTGAACGATCGAGAAGATGTGTGTTTGTATCGTTGTCTGAGCCCCTCACAAGGGCGCAGGAATTATCGACCGGTCTGTTGTGTCCGAGAAAGGAGTTTGTTTATGTTTCGTATGAGAAGAAACGCGTTTACCCTGGTGGAGTTGTTGATCGTCGTGATCATCATCGGCATTCTGGCGGCTGTTGCCATACCGCAGTTTGGCGACTCGGCCACGGATGCCAAGCTGGCGGCGCTCGATGCGAACCTGGCAACGCTCAGGGGATCCGTCGAGTTGTATTACCACCAGCATGGCAGCACCTACCCGGGTATCATTAAGACCCACAAGGTGGCCGCCGCTGCTGCTGCGGCTCATGCGTCGGTGGGCGAAGCCTTTGCCATGCAGCTCACGCACTATTCGGACGCCTCCGGCAACACGGCGGATACCGCGGCTGCGGCCTTCCCTTACGGCCCGTACCTCAGGCGCGGCGTGCCCAAGAACCCGCTCGCCGTTGCAGGCGTCACCGCCACCGACGCGGCCACCGTGGTCACCGATGCCGGCCCGATAACGGCCGACGGCTCCCCGACGACCGGCTGGAAGTTCAGCTCAACGACCGGCATGCTCATCGCCAACAACGGCAGCTATGACGATCGTTGAATAGCCAACGCAAAGGAGAACCCCGAGAAGAGCGGGGTAGAGGGGGAGCAACAAACAGGGCCTTAGGCTCGCAAGAGCAAAGCAGAACTACCGGGACGGGGGGACGAGGGCCCGTCCCGTTTTCACCAGGGAGCCCGGGATGTTGCAGCACCACTTTACTCGTTTTTTTCTTGCGGATGAGGGCGCCGCTCGGCAACACGCCTTCACGCTTGTCGAGATCATCATCGTTGTGCTCCTTATGGGCATCCTTGCAACCGTCAGCATGCCCGCTATCGGGGCGGCAGCCGCCGACATGAAACTCCGAGCGGCTGCCCGGAAGCTCACCGCCGACCTCAACTACATACGCAACCTCGCCGTAACCGAAGGAGCTGAGTACGGCATCGTGTGCTCCGCTACCGGTTACAAGGCTATCAAGCCCGTCGACGGCGGCATGGATGATCCAAGCCTCGAGGCCATTATTCATCCTCTGACGCGCAAGGCGTGGGTGGTCGACCTTGCCGTCGATCAGATAACGCTTGCCGCGGATTTCTCAGACGAAAGCAAAGTGACGTTCGATTCAACCGGCGCGCCCAGTTCCGCCGGCACGGTCGTCATCACCCTCGGCAAGACCGCTGTCACCCTCGAAGTTGAAGCATCCACGGGCCGAGTGAGTGCCAGCCAATGAAAGATGAAGAATGCAGAACCGACACAGCACAACGGCCACGCGGCCTCAACGCAGGCTTCGTTGCTGCATGCTCAACCCGGCCGGCCGCACGCTTGCACCGGCGCCGACGCTCTTCATCTGAGCTTCCCGTTTCCTCATTTCACATTTCTCGACGCGCCTTCTCGCTCCCCGAGATGCTGATAGTCATCGCAATATCGTCGGTGCTCTTCCTGTCGCTGTCGGCGGCACTGTCGGGCACGCTCACCACAACCACCGAGGTGGCCGGGCAATTGTCTTCGTGGCACGTGGTGTCGTCGGCACTGCTGCGGATGGAACGCGAGCTTGGCGTTGCCACGCAGATTGTTTCCACCGAAGACACCCTCGTATCGTTCTACGTGCCCGATACCACCGGTGACGGTGCAGAAGACCTTATCGAGTATTCGTGGGACGGCGACGGCGGCGACGCCCTCGTCCGAACGCTCAACGGCGGATCCGCCATGAAACTCGTGCCCGACGCCAGCGCGGTCGCGTTCTCCTACAACTACCGCCAGAGCGAACCCGTTCAAATCGCTGTCGCGAGCAAGAACCTCGATGTAGTGTCGGCGCAATTCGAGCGATACGAGGAAGCTTACGAATCGAACCTTCGCGACATAACTTCGTCGATGTGGCGCGCACAGCGCTTTACGCCCACTACAGACAGCCACCGAACGGATTCGGTAAGCGTGAACCTCATGACAGACGGCAGCATCTCCTGGGGCCTGGGCGATCTGCTGGCGTCGCTTGTGGAGATCGAAAGCGGCACCACAATCGCCATGGGCGTTGTTCCGGCGGCCGATCTTGCGGCGGCCTACAACAACCTGCAAACTTTCACGATCCCTATGATCTGGCAGCACCCGGACGGCTCCGGCACCAGCACCGAGAAGGAGTATCGCTGGGTCTTCAGCCCCATGGGGTCCTTTTACGCCGGCACCATCCAGCGCCTCGACGTAGAAGACGGCGCGGGCCCGGATAACAGCATTATGTATGAATGGTCAACCAACAGCGGAGCAAGTTTCTTGAACATGGGCAGCAGATCGGATATCCCCTTTGTTACCAATGGCACCTACGCGCTGGAGTATGGAATCAGCACGCAGCAGACGGTCTCCCGCCTGCGACGCATGAGCATATACCTGGTGTACGGCACCGGCAAGGAAGAGGTCGCCATCAACACCTCCGTGAAGCTCAACAACCTCTGATCCGAAAGGCAGCTTTGTGAATTTGTATTCTGTCCTCAATTCTTCCTCCTTCGGCCGTCGCTCTTCCAGGAGTCGGCGAGGCATCATTGCCTTCACCGCGCTCGTAATGCTGTCGGTGCTGGTAGTGGTGGCACTTTCGGCCATGGAAGAAATGGCCCTCGAGGCCAGAGCCGCCCGCAACCGCAACGACGTTAGGCAGGCGTACTTGTGCGCATACACGGGCATCGATTACTGCCTTTACCTCGCCGGCCAGAGCAGCACATGGCGCACCGGATTCGGCAACGGCGATTGGCTCAGCGGCTACGACGTCGGCAGCGGGGCCGTAACCGTAAGCGTGCTCGACCCCGACGGCGGGGCGATCTCGTCGGACCCGGCCGACCCTGTGCAGTTGACGGCGGCGGCCACGTGCGGCCTGGCAAAGAGAACCGTCGAAGCACTCGCACAGCCGCCCCCCGGCCTGGCGCTCAAATACGTGCTGTGCTCGATGTCGAGCGCGGACCTGCAGCTCAAGGCCGGCGTGAGAGTCTACGGCGATCTCCGCACCACCGGAAAGGTACTGGGGGACAGCGACGTCTCTCTTGCAGGAAATATCTACACTGCCCCGGGACAATACATTAATCCCTTCCTCATTGATGCCGACACACGGCTCATCGAGACATCCCTCACCGTGCCGGCGCCGACTGTTGATTTCGCATGGTACAATAGCATTGCCCAGCGCCTCACCCCTCCCCGCGACGGGGGCAATTACGTGATCACGGACGCCCGCCTGACGCCTGATTACAACCCTTTTGGCTTTACGAGCCCGCAGGGATTGTACTGGCTCGACGCGGGCGGCGGCGAAGTGCACATAGAGAATGCCTACGTAATCGGAACTCTCATCATCATCAATGCCAATAAAACCAGAGTAAGGAAAGGCTATTACCACACGACCTATGCCACCAAGTACCCTGCGCTGCTTTCAGACAGCGACATTGAGGTCGAGGTCGAGCATAACCTCGACGAAAATGGCCGAAGCGTGGACTTCAACGGCGACGGCGATACGAACGATTTCCTGGTATCGCGGATCCGCGGCGTAATCTATTCGACCAAGAAGGTCAAAGGCATGCAAAGGGAAACATCCCCGGGGCCCTTCTACTTCAGCGGAGCAGTCATTGCGGACCAGTTGGAGATTTCGGGTGTCGGCTTTCACGTAGCTTACGATCCGCAACTGGCCGAGACGCCCGTCGCCGGATTTCAGGCGCCCGGCCTCGAGCTGATCGCCGGCTCGATTGAAGACTGAGAGAAGAAATGACCAAGTACAGCTCAACGCAAACAAGGGGGCGAAAGGCAGGCTTCAGCCTCGTCGAGGTGATTGTGGCCATGGGCGTCGTGGGCGTAGGCATCGTGGCTGTGCTCACGGCCGTAGCCACACTCAGTGGCGGAGCCGCCTACACCGCCGACAGCGTAGCCGCAGCCGCGCTCGCAGGCAGCATGATGGGGGAGGTCGACACCCGCGCCTTCGAGGCCGACACCCCCAAGCCAACCGGCCGAGTCATCGACGACCTTGTAGCCTATTATCCATTCACCGACGGTGCCGGAATGTTGGCGTCGGACAGATCACGCGCCACGCCGCTTGCTCTGCTGGAGTTTTACACGCCGGCGCAGGTGAAGTGGATCCCGGGCTCCAACGGCGTGACTATTGCCGTAAACGGCAAGCTCGAAAACAGCCAGGAAGCATCAAAGATCTCCAGCGAATGCGCCAAGTCTGATCAGGTCACAGTCGAAGTATGGTTCGAGCCTGGAAGCCTCGAAAGAGGCGAAGCCCCCATCATTAGCTGTGCCACGGACAGCGGAACCGTAAACTTTGTTCTCTCACAGCAAGAAGACGGGCTGCGTTTTTACATCAGGACACACAAGACCAACGCAGATGGTAACCCCGCGACCACCACGCTGATCCGGCACCTGACGAAGGAAGTGGCTCACTGCGTAGTGACCTTCGACGGCACCTGGGTCTCCATATTCCTGGACGGCCAGCCCGCTGGCGGAAGCAACCTGCCCGCCGGCAATCTCTCGAGTTGGGCGGACCATCCGCTGCGCGTTGCGAAGCTCTCCGGCTTTGATGTCAACTGGATCGGCAACGTATTTCTCATTGCCATATACTCACGCGCACTCACACCGGAGGAGATACAGAAGAACTACGCCGTGGGGCCGTCGCCCAGCGGCCTCTACAACCGGGCCGGCTATGACGACATCGACGACTACAACGGCTACGCCGACTCGCCCCCCCGCGCCGAAGACGGCTCGACCATAACCGGGGCCGAACAGTTCAGCCGAACCGTAGACGTGGTGAACGTTGCACCCGACGACATTGCCGCTCAACAAGACTGGGATTCAACCGATGCTAAAACTATAACGGTTCGTGTATACAAGAACTACAAACTCCTGGCGGAGTTAGTGCGCGCCCGCTACCGAGGCGTATCCACCGACGATATGCCCGACCCGGGATACTGAGCGAAATCGAGGGTTGGTATATGCCGAAACGCAAAGGCTACTCCCCGATAGGCATCGACCTCCAGGCCGGATCTGCAAAGATGGTGCAGTTGCACTTCGGCCCGAAAGGCACTTCGCTCGTCGGGTGCAAGGCTGTCACATTCGAAGAGAGCCTCACGCGCATCGTCGACCAGAAACCCGAGAAAATCGTCGATCAGCTCAAGCAGGCGATAACGTCCGCAGGGCTTTCCGGCAGGCGGGCGATTGCAACGCTGCCTGCCGCCAAGGTAGACGTCCGAACGCTCACCCTGGCCGGCTCTGAGGACGATCTCGAGAAACTGCTGAGGTGGGAGGCGGAGTCTTACCTGCACTACGAAGTGGCCGACGCCTCCATCGACCACGCCAAGCTGGGCGAGGTGAGCGCCGGGAACGAAAAACGTTCGGAAGTGATGGTCGCGACCGCCAACAAGACATACATCCGGGAAGTGATGGATCTTCTCTCTGAGGCAGGCCTGATGGTTCAGGCCATCGATATCGTGCCGATGGCGCTCTGGAGGCTCGGAATTCGCCTCGCAGAAGAACTCGAAGCACCAGTGAGCATGATCGACATCGGCCGCACATCATCGGTGGCCGTGATCCTCAGCAGAGGCGATCTCCGGCTGACACGCACAATGGCGCGCGGCGGAGAGGAGCTTACGTCGCGGATAATGCAGGGCCTCGACATCGACCGCAACGAAGCCGAGCTTCTCAAGAAGGAATACGGCACCGGCATGGCCGGGGGCGCGGCGCGCTTCGGCTCGCAAGACGAACTGGTGACGAAAACCGAAGTTGCCGGCACTATCCACGAGATTCTACGCCACGACCTCGAAGACATAGCCGACGAACTGCGGAAGCTGTTCAGATACTTCTCGACACAGAACAAGGGTATGGCCGTCGGGCGCGGTTACCTCTGCGGCGGAGGAGGCAGGCTAAAGGGGCTCGACGCTTACTTCACCGAGCGCATTGGTGTTGCCATTGAGCAATTGCCGGCGCTCGACGTGGTGCTCAAGGCGAAAAACAACCCCGACGATGAAACAGGCCCAGAATACGCCGTTGCGGCCGGGCTCGCACTGCGTGTGGACGGCAAAGAATAGGATTCGCCGCCGGACTCGATGATCCGAACAAACTATGAAGCAGATAAACCTCATTCCTCCTGAATACGCACACTCGCGATATGTGCACCGGCGCATTACCATTTGGATCGAGCTTACCGTGGCGATAGGCGCGATGGTAGGCGCACTGGGGTTCAACCTTTACAGGAGCGCCGAAGGCGCCGAAAGGCAGCACAAACGCCTCGAGGCAAGGGCTGCGGCATTCAAGCAGATATCAGCCCAGCTACACGCGGTGGCGGCCGAGAAAAAAACAATCATCGAAAAACTCACAGACATCTACGCCATCCGGCGTAAGCGTATATGCTCCGTCATCTTCAGCGACATCGCCGCGGCCTGCAACGAGAGGGTCTTCCTGACTGAGCTGGTCATAGGCCCGCAGGAGAACGCGCCAAAAGCACGGGTCCGGTCGCGCGACAAAAACAAGACCGCACCCGAGCCGCAAAAAGAAGACAAGACGGTCCTCAAGCTCGTTGGCTCTGCAATGGCAAATCTCGACCTCACACGGTTCGTGTCCGACCTCGCGAAGTCGGCGGCGCTTGGCGAGGTGAAACTCAAGTTCTGGCGGCAGGATTCAATGGGCGCACTCAAGCTCATAAAGTTCGAAATCGAATGCCATCCGCACGTCGAGGCGAACGCACAACCATGATGAAGAAAAACAACGGCCAGGTGACTCATCCATGAAGCCCACAAAAGTAGACGCGATAGGATTCTTATTGCTCGTGTGTGTGGCGGGCCTGGGATATTTCGGGGTCGTTCATCCCCAGAACAGCCGCTTTGCCCTTGCCGAAGAGAGCATTGCGAAGTTCACGCGCGCCAACCTGGCCAACGATGGGATCAGCAACGTGCTCGAGCAGGACCGCGCACAGCTCGCCCCCCTGCAAGAGAAGCTCCGCAGCCACACGAGCGCTTTCGTCGGTAAGAAAGGAATCGACGACTTCCTGCGCAGCTTCGCAGCCGAGGCCGAAAACGTTGGAGTGGTCGTAAGCCTCCTCCGGCCCGGACAGGTCAAGAAGGTGTCGTGGTACGAAATCACGCCCATCAGCATCAACCTCGAGGGCGAGTTTGCCAGGATGTACCAACTCATTCGAAGCGTCGAGACAAGGCAGTCAATGGCGACACTTCAAGGCATTCAGATCAACAGCGAGCCCGGAAAGGCATACTGCAGGGCGGCTCTTACCGTGAACCTCTACCACAAGCCGGATGATGGTGCATAACAGTGGCAGACCACACAAACTCGAAAATGCCTGAAGAGAAGAAAGGCTCGTTCGGCCTCAGCCAGCGCAGCCAGTACATAATGGTCGGCGTGCTTGCAGCGTTGTTCGGCGGCCTGCTCCTTTACCGCGCAATAGCCGGAGGCGAAGCCGACGCCGCACCGGCGCAACAGGTGCAGCAGCAAAACGGACCCGAGCAACTGCCGCTGCCGCCCGCATTGCCCCGCCTGCCCGACGAACCCGCCATGCCCAGCCCCGCACAAGAACTGGCAAGGGACCCCTTTGCTCTGCCGGAACAGCTCAGCGAGAAAGCCCGGGAAAACATAGACGACGACCAACCAGGCGCACTGCCCGACGGGCGCGCTGCCGAGATCGAACGACAGGCCAACGGTCTTGTGCTGAAGGGGATCATGGGCAGCCCCGGCAATCGCATCGCTTTCATAAACAACAAGGCCCTCAGGGCCGGAGGCACCATAGAAGGCTTTACCGTTGTCGAAGTGAGAGAAAGAAGTGTGCTCCTGAAAAAGGATGAAACCGAGGTGGAACTGAAGCTGCTGAGCGTCCCACAGGACCAAGACGGCGGCGGCTCTGAGGAGTAGCTGCAACCTGATACCCGGAAAAGAAAAATGAAACTCTACTCAAGCAACGCACAACATCGACCCGCAAAACTGATCCTGCTCGCGCTTGCAACCGGCGCGCTGTGGCTTGGCGACGGCGGCACCGCGAGCCTTGCACAGGAGCGCCCCGCCGACCGATTCGACCTGAGCGTCAAAGACATGGAACTGTCCGAGTTGCTCAAGATGGTGGCCGCCAACAACCGCGAGAGCATCGTATGCTCCAGCGACGTTACCGGCAAGGTATCGGTCAACTTCTTCGACGTCACCATCGAGGAAGCCCTCGAAGCGATCCTCACCGTAAACAACCTAACGTCCGCACGCCGGGGCAAAGTCATACACGTCTACAAGGCGCCCACCGTCGGCGTTCAGATGACCACGCGGACCTTCGATCTCGCATGGGCCGATCCCGAGCAGGTGGTAAACGTGCTGGGCGAGCTGAAAAACGACGAGGGAACCGTTGTGCGATCGGCAGATTCTTCAGCGGTGTTTGTGCGCGACAACCCGGACATCCTCGAGCAGATGGCCGACGTAGTCAGGACCCTCGATCGCAAGCCCCGCCAGGTGCAGATCACAACGTGGATCGTCGAACTCGGCGATACCGATCTCGAAAAACTCGGCGTCAACTGGTCCGCGCTCGACAGCCTGAAGGTGTTTGAGTTTACCGGCGAAGCTTCATACAACCGCACCAAGACCAACAAGGACAACGGCGTAGACTTCACCAAGGCGGTGGGCACCGTTGTAGACCTCAAAGCCGGCGTCCTTGCCGACAACGAATTCAACCTGCTCCTCAGCTTCTACGAAACGCTCACCGAGTCGGAGATCGTATCCGAGCCGCGTGTGATGACGCTGAACAACAAGCCCGCGACAATCATCGTTGGCACGATTGTGCCCATCCCCCTTTACGATTTCGCCGAGGAAACCGGCACGCGAATCCTGAGTGGATTCCAGGAGCAGAAGATAGGCACCGAGGTACTCGTTACGCCGCGCGTGCACGCCGACGGCTTCATCACGCTCGACATAATGCCCCAGGTCGCGGCAATCCCGGACTCCAGCCTCGTCAACGGCGAAAAGCAGCGCCCG
>JABMSA010000194.1 GCA_013202185.1 Planctomycetota bacterium | reverse complement strand
TTCGAGGGCACCGGGCTAGCCGCTCAATCTTTGCCTCCTGCCGGACAAGCCGGCAGGGGAGCGCCGGAGCGGATTGGACGATCGCAGACTCAGCCTGTCAATCTTCTTCACCTGCCTTGGAAGCCGGCATGGGCCGGACGAAGATGCACGATTTCACCCCGGGCCGATCCACCGACCAGACGCCCTCCATCGCGAGCAAATACGAACAGTGTGCGTAACCTGTTGGCGCTACAGCACTTGTACATCCTAATTGTGCCTCGCACAGAAAAAGGGTGACAGGTGTCAGGGTTGACTACCGGTGCCTGACTCCGACACACAGCGATCAATACCGCCCGTACTCCTCCGCTACTTCGACCATCGCCTTGAGGTTGTCGAACTTGGTTGTGGGCGGGACTTCGTCGCCGGTGGTCATTACGTATCCGCCGCCGGCGTTGCTTCTCGTTGTTCGGCCGCATCGCTTTGGACCATAGAGCACAACATCCCAAACATAATCACAAAACCACAAGACTTCATCATGATGTTACTTCAACTGCTGTCACGTCTTGAAAGGGCACCGTGGGAAACAACTCAAACGGCGCGCCGAAAAGCCAGGGGCGGGTGCGTGTCACATCACGATTTCGCCTCGCCTCCGCCGGGTGTGGCCATGTCCTTGGCAATGTCGCCTTCGAAGTATACCGTGCGCGTGGGGAAGGCGATGGACAGCCCCATCTCGTCGACCAGCCGCATGATGGCCAGGTTGATTCGCTCCCTGGTTTCGTTGTGGCCGGGCATGTCCGGGGCCACGGTGTAGTAGTAGACCAGAATGTTGAGGCTGCTGTCGGCGAATTCGGTGAAGCGAACGACTATGAATTCCTTGTCCACGCCGTCGTCATTTTCGATGATGCTGCGGATGCCGGCAACGGCCGCCTCCATCTGATCGGCCGTTGTTTCGTAGGTGAGGCCCACGCTGTGCATCACGCGGCGCTTGGGCATGCGCGTCCAGTTATCGATAACGGCGTTCGCAAGCACCTTGTTGGGTATGGCCACCATCGTTCCGGGCCAGGTCCTCAGGCGCGTGGATCGGAACCCGATCTGCACTACGAAACCCTCGACGTCGCCATCCATCCTGATCAGGTCGCCCACAACAAACGGCCTGTCGATGTAGAGAGAAACCGATCCGAAGAAATTGGCCAGTGCATCCTGCAGGGCGAGCGCCACCGCCAGGCCGCCGATGCCCAGCCCCGCCAGCAGGCTCGAGACGCTGTAGCCCAGGAGCTGGATCACCCAGACGCCGCAGATGACTCCGATGGTTATCTTGAGCGCCTTGCGGATCATCGGGATGAGCTGATCGTCTAGCTTCGACTCGGTGCGGAGCGCGAGCTTTGCGAGGTACTCGACGGCAACGTCGATCACGCGAAACAGAAACCACACAACGTCCGCCGCCAGCAGCATCGCGAGGGCGCCGGTCAAAGCCGCGAACATCGGGAACATCGACATCGACATCGGTCGGCTCGGGTAGCGGCAGAACGCCGCATGCTCCGGCGATTCCGCCGAGCAGCAGCAGCATGCCAAACGGCTTGCTCGCGGCCGTCGCGAGGAGGTTGTCTATCGCGAAGGGGGTTCTCTGGAGAAGCGGGATGATCTTCTTCTCGAAGAGGTAGTCGGATATCTTCCTGGTAACAAGGCCAGCCAGGATGAAGATGAACGCCGCCACGAATTGCCACATGGCAATGCCCATCACCTCATGCCGCAACCAGCTCGGAGAAACCTCGGACAAGTCGATGGGAAGGTCCGACGTGCCGGCGACGGCCGACTGGTCTTGTGCGTTTGGCTCTTGTGCGAAGGCGCAGTGAGCCAGCGAAAGCATGCAAAGCACAACGACAAGAAGAACGCTGGAAACAAATATGAGCCTGTTTGATCTGCTCACTTGCACTTCTCTCCTTACTTTGCCGGATGTGGGCGCCTGCCGGAAGAGCGCGCCAACGGACTATCAGGATACAGGATATTCATACCACATGCAAGCCTATTTCCGATTCTTCGGAGCCGGTTGCGTTGTCGGAATTCGCTTGCCGGGGAACGAATTGTGAG
>JABMSA010000193.1 GCA_013202185.1 Planctomycetota bacterium | reverse complement strand
GCCCTGGCTGTCGGTGGTGTCGTCGCCGGTGATCCCAACCATCGAGCCGGGCGGTACCGCAGAGGTGATCCTCGCGCTCGATCCGCCGGTGGATATGCCACTGACCCTCTACAACGGCTCGATAGTTCTCTCCGGCACGCTCAACAGCCTCTCGGTTCCGTTCCGCTTCCGGGCGATTTCCGATGCACTCGGCAACCTGCAAGTAACCGTCGAGGACGAATACACCTACTTCGTAGAGGGCTCGCCCAACGTCGAAGGTGCAACGGTTGAACTCCTCGATCCGATCGACAGCTCGGTCGTCGCCACCATGATAACCGGCCCGGAAGGCGTGGTGACGCTCACCGACATCCCCGAGGGCGACTTCATCCTGAAGGTCAGGGCCGACAGGCACAGCACCTATCGCGTCGGCGGAACCCTCGTGCCGGGCGTCACAACCGAAGTCGTGGTCTTCCTCTCACGCCAAACGGTAACCTACAACTGGACCGTTGTGCCCATTGAAATCGAGGATCACTACAAGATCGTCCTCGAGGCCGTCTTCGAGACAAACGTGCCAATCCCCGTCGTTACGGTCGACAACCCCTTCATAATGCCGCTGGTAGTGGAAGGCGAAACAACGCAGGTCGACATACAGGTCACCAACCACGGCCTCATCGCGGCCGAAGGGCTGAACCTCACGTTCGGAGTGAGCGACACCTACGAGATGGTGCCGCTGATCGGAGAATTCGGCCAGATTCCCGCCAAGACCACCGTGGTAATCCCGTTCCTGCTGAGCCTGAAAGAGGGCGTGGAAGTGGGCGGATGCTCGGGCTGCGGCTCACCGTCGACCGAAGTCCTGATCGGCGGCGGGTGCGAGAACGCGCCCGTTGACGTCGGCTACTACTACGTGTGCGGCAACGACCGAAAGTGGCACAAGAAGTCGGTCGACGTCCGCCCGATCAAGGCCGCAAAGGCAATCTGGGACTGCCTCGAGGCCATCGGTTATCCGCCGACGGTCGCCAAGCAAATGAAAGGGAACATGCTCGATCTGCCCAGCTACCTCATCAATGTATTCTGCACGTGCATGGATCTCGACAAGTGCACGTGCGCGATTCTGAAGCTCGCGGGCGGCGTGATCGCCGGCGCGGCGGCCGGCGGCTGGGGAGCGGTCGTAGGCGGCATCAAGAACCTGCCCGGCCTGTGGGACTGCATTTGCATCGAGGTCGACTTGGGAGGCAGCACCCCCAGCGGCGGCACCGGCCCCGGCGGTGGCTGGGGCTGGGGACCCGGAGGTGGCGGCGGCCCCGGTGGCGGCGGCGCTTATGTTGCCCCCGTAGGATACTCGATGCCATCGGAAGGATGCACCCCCGGTGACACAATGTCCCTTGCGGCGATCATAGACAACACGAAAACCCCGCGCGGCCAGGAGCCGGCATCGGCCGACGACGGCCCCGGAATCGAAGAAATCCAGCCGGCCGAAGAACAGGAAGGCGTGTGCGCACGAGTGCGCATCCGCCTCGAGCAGGACCTCGTCATGACGCGTACTGCCTTCCTCGGAACGCTCGAGCTTAACAACGGCGACGAAACCAACAACCTCGAAGGCATCAGCGTGACCCTGGACTTCAAGGACATGGAAGACAACCCGGCCGACAATCTCTTCGCCGTGCGGCCGCCCGAGGTCGCCGGAATGACAGCAGTCGACGGCACCGGAATACTCGTAGCCGGTGCGAGCGGCACGGCCCAGTACATCATCGTGCCGACCATCCACGCCGCACCCGACGAACCCACCAGGTACAAGGTGGGCGGCACGCTCAGGTACATTGACCGTGGCGAGGAAATAACCCTGCCGTTGTTCCCGGCCACGATCACCGTCTACCCCGACGCGAGCCTGCGCATCAGATACTTCTGGCAGCGCGACGTCTACAGCGACGACCCGTTCACCGATGAGGTGGAGGCGTCCGAGCCGTTCTCGCTTGGCGTGATGATAACGAACGTCGGCAAGGGAGACGCCGGCACCCTCAGCATCACGTCGAGCCAGCCGGAGATCATCGAGAACGAGAAAGGCCTGCTGATCGAGTTTGAGATCGTCGGCACGCAAGTCGGCGGCGAGATCGTGCAGCCCTCGCTCACGGTCTCGTTCGGCGATATCCTCGCCGGCGAGACGGATGTGGCCAGGTGGCTGATGACATCCACCCTGCAGGGCAAGTTCATCGAATACAAGGCCAGCTACGAACACGTCAATGCCATCGGCGACAAGGCGATCTCGCTCATCGAGAGCCTCGATATCTTCGAGCTGATACACGTGGTACAGGCGGATCGCCCCGGCGACGATGACCTGTTCGACTTCCTGGTCAACGCCATCGAAGACGACGACGACCTGCCCGATACCGCGTACTTCAGCGACGGCTCGGTGGCTCCCGTCGAGCTCGGAACCGACCCCGTGGTCGTAACGCAAACCATACCGAACGGCCTCCAGGTGGAGCTTACCTCCACGATGCCCGTGGGCTGGGGATTCCTGCGGCTCGTGGATCCGGGCGGCGACGACTTTGTGCTCACACAGGTCACGCGCTCGGATGGCAAGGAAATCATGATACACGAGAACGCCTGGACCACCCACCGGTGGAACCGGCCCCTGGGCCAGGCCGCCTATCGCGAGCACCTGCTGAATCTCTTCGACTACAACAGCAGCGGCTCCTACACCCTGATCTACGGTCCCAACGTGCAGGCAACCGACGAAACGCCGCCTGAAAGCTCCGTTGCAGCAATGGATCCGGTGGCGGCCTCGCCGCTCTTCCTGGTTCAGTGGTCGGGGCAGGACGTTGCGCCCGGCAGCGGGCTTTCGTTCTTCGACGTGTTCGTTTCCGTCGATGGCGGCGACTACACGCTCTGGAAAGAAAGATCCAACATCTACGGCGGCCAGTTCATGGGCGAGGAAGGCAAGAGCTATGCATTCTACAGCAGAGCCAGCGATCATGCCGGCAACATGGAAGATGCGCCCGCCGGACCCGACGCCGAGACCTACATTCCCGATCTCGTGCCGCCACCGATCACCGTTGATCTGGACCCATCCAGCGACGGCGGCACTCCCGGCGATCTCATCACCAACGACGACACCCCCACGCTCATCGGCATCACCGAGCCATTGGCAACGGTGACCGTCGTGATCACCGGGCCCGGAGCCTACAGCCACACCGATGCCACACAGGCCGACGGCGCCGGGCAATGGTCCTACACGGTCGGAGCGGCCAACGCCCTGCCGGAAGGCCAGTGCACCGTCAATGCGTCGGCCGTGGACGCAGGCGGCAACAGCTCCCTAGTCGACGCCGTGCTGGTGCTCACCATCGACACCATCGCGCCGACGAGCGCGGTAGCCGCCCTGCCGACATCTTCGGCGCCGATCTTCAAGGTCGAGTGGTCGGCCCAGGATGAAATCGGCGGATCGGGCCTGCTCAACGTCGACGTGCTCTCCTCCGACGACGGAGGGGCATTCACCACGTGGCAGGCCGGCACAACGCAGACCTCAGCCTGGTTCGACGGCGGGCAGGTTGACCACAGCTACGGCTTCTACAGCATCGCGAAAGACATCGCCGGCAACGTAGAGCAAAAAGCCTCGGCGGAAGCCACCACCACGGTCACCCGCCAGTGGGCGACTATCGGCGATGCGACCATGGATTGCATAGTCAACATTCTCGACATGATCTATGTTCGCAACCATCTGCAGTTGGACCCCTCCACCGGTGAGAACTGGCGGGCCAACGTGAACAACGATGAAGTGATCAACATCCTGGACTTGCTCACCGTGCGGAACAATCTGCAATTGGGCTGTCCTCAGTAAGAACCCCTGCAAAGGCGGAGCGCCGAGCACAACGCCCGGCGCTCCGCACGCAGGCCGGTGCGCCGCTCGCCGATCTCGGCCTGATGCCGCCTTGCCCCCTCAGCGCACAACGCCTTTACAGAAGCCCAACAAGACCCTCCTTCCCGGGAAGAGACCTCGCATGTAAAACTTTGCATGCTTCCGACCCGCCGATCTTTCACGTCATATCCTTGACCTCACACAAGCCGCTCGGTACAATAGTGATAGATGGCACACGCTGAGAAGACTGCTATGACGAAGCTCTCAAACGCGCGCAACATCATCATTGTGGTGGCGATCTGGGCGGTGGTGCTCGGCGCTCGGCACCGAATGTCGTCGTGGACGTGCCCCGGGCCGCAGGGCGGAGTAGTCTGCCGCGGAACCGTGATCGGCGCGGCGGATGACAGCACAACGGTGAAGATCACGCGGCCGGGCCGTTCTTCCGATCCTGCCGGCGATGTTGTTGAAGCCGAGTATTCGGCCGTCGCCGGCGGACCGAAACGGCTGTCGGCGGGGCGGCGCGTTTTCGTCGAGCTACGCCACGACGGCAAGGAAACGCAAGCGGCGGTCATGGGGCTGATACGCGATGAAGCAATGCTGTACCTCGCCGGCATCTTTCTTTCATTTTTTGTGCTGGTGGGCGGCAGGCAGGCGGCGGGCAGCACCATGGGCCTGATCGTTGCGTTCGTTGCCACGGTGTTCGTTCTTGTGCCAATTATCATGGCGGGCGTTGCGCCGCAGGTTGCCGTTGTGGGCGTAGCCGCCGCGCTGGCGGGCGTTGTTTCGCTGCTGATATCGGGCATACACCGCCGGACGATTGCAATTGTCGCGGGCGCCGCCGCAGGGCTGCTCGCCACCTGCGCGATGTCGGCGCCGGCCACTTCCCTCCTGCGTATGACCGGCGTGTATTCTCCGCTCACTCAAGACCTGTGGTTTGATCCCGCCGGACGCTCCCTCGATTTTATCGGGCTTCTCTCGGCCGGTATCACCTTGGGCGCGCTGGGCGTGGTGATCGATCTGGCCACGGGCGTTGCGTCGTCCGTGTTTGAAGTGGCCGACGTCAACGCCTCGCTCTCGCGCCGCGAGCTGGCGGCATCCGGGCTGCGGGTGGGCCGCGACGTAATGGGCACCGAGCTAAACACACTCGTGTTTGCTTACGCGGGTGCCCGCGTGGGGCTGTTGCTGCTTCCTTACTTCGGCCCTGCGGGTTACAGGCTGCCGATGATTCAGGTGCTTTCTTTGCAGGAGTTTGCCGCCGAAGCCGCTCACATTGCGATCGGCACGGCCGGGCTGATCCTCACGATTCCTCTCACTGCCCTCGCGGCGGGCCTGATGGCGCCGGGCGGCCGCCCCTGGAAGAACCATGCACCGGCACCCGAGCTTTCACGCCGCGCCAACCGAGCGCTGCTTCCGGCTGCCATGATCTGTTGGACGTGCATCGCCGTGATCGGCACCTGGCTCTACGGCCAGAGCTATCACACGTACCCCGCAACCGCCTCCGGAAAAACCGTGGCCAGGCTCGTGCGAGCGGAGGCGCTCGACGCGCATCTCGAGGGGCGCGAAAAGGGCGAAAAGAAACAGACCGTCGTCGCACGCCTTCTCTCCGGGCCGGACGCGGCCACCGAAACGACCATTCACAATTCCATCAGCGGCTTTCCCGGGAGCGATAAGTTCGCCCGCCGTGGCGACCGTTTTCTCGTCAAGACCATCACCGGCAAGAACGGCTCCGTTGCTATGATTATCGACTATGATCGCGGGCGGGCGCTGATCATGATGCTATGGTGCGTTGGCCTGCTCACGATCATCGTGGGCGGCCGCAGCGGCCTGCGCGCGATGGTAGCGCTGGCGCTGTGCGCGCCGGTGCTCGGGCTTGCGCTTTACCTGGTCGCCGCGCACAAGCTGCCCGCCTTGCCCACGCTTGCGGCGGCCGCGCTTGTGATGTGCGTGGCTGTGTTTGCAGTGCTTGCCGGGTTCACTCGAAAGGCAGCATGCGCCGCCGGAGGGGCGTTCGGCGGAATAGCCGCAGGCGGAATCTGCGCGGCGGTTGCGGCATCACTCATGGGCTTTTCGGGGCTCCAATCCAATTCGCTCTACGCGATCAGCGTGTTTGGCGGGGGCGGAGGAATCGACTACCGCGGGCTGCTCGCCGCAGGGATGCTGCTCGGCATCGTGGGTGTGGCGATGGACGTTGCCATAGCGGTGGCGTCGGCCGCCGACGAGATCGCCGGCGCCGGCGGCACCGGGAGGATCGAGCTGCGCCGGCGCGGCATGAACGTAGGCAGGAAAATAATGTGCACGATGATCCTCGCGCTGCTGTTCGCGTATCTGGGCGCAAACATTCCCCTGCTGATCCTGCCCAGGGTCGTTCACGACCTGCCCACGATGCTCGCGCTCAACAACGATCGCTTTGCCTCCGAGGGGTTGCGCATCCTCGCCGGCGCCATAGGCGTTGTGGCTGCAATACCGGTCACCGCCTTTCTGTCGTCGATTCTCATAAGAAGGACCGCCCCGAAACCGGAAGGATAACGCCGTGCGAAATACTCTACTGTGCATGACGATGATTGTGGCTGCCGCGGGGGCGCTCGCCGAAGACGAAGCGCCCCCCCTCGACCTGCACAACGTGAAGGTGAAGCTCGAGGAAGGCGTCCTTACCGGAGAGTTTTCATACTCGCTGGTCGTTGGAACTTATTACGAGTGGAACACCGACCCCACCGCCGTGCCGGGGCTGTTCAGCGAGATCAACCGCCAGACGAAAATCAAGGCGCGGGTCGATTTTTCAACTGTAAGCCTCGACAGCGAGGAGCTGTTTGCCAACCCGCTGCTGATCATGACCGGCAACAGGTTCTTCAGCCTCAGCGACGAGGAAATCGCCAATCTGAAGGATTACGTGATGGCGGGAGGTTTCATTTACGCCGACGACTGCGGCGGGGCCGACTGGTCTTTTAGCCAGATGATAGGCAAGGTTTTCCCCGAGCATAAGCTCGAGGAGGTGCCCAAAGACCATCCCATCTTCGCCAGCAAGTTCAAGTTGTCGGCCGTTCCCAAGATACTCGACCTTTACGGCACCGAGGCCAAGGCGTTCGGAATTTTCGTCGACGGCCGGCTCGCCGTGCTCTACACTTACGACACCGATGTCCCCTGCGGATGGGAGAAGCACCCCGACGGCTCATTTGTTCATTTGCTCACCCCGGCCAAACACAAGAGTTCGTTCGAATTTGGCATCAACGTCGTCGTCCACGTTCTTGAGGAGGTCTGCAGGCGAGCTTCCAAAGAGCCGCCTGAGGAAAAAAGGGGTGACGACAATGAGTAGAGGCTTCGCGGCCAGGTGCCTTGCAACAATCACGCTCCTGTTGGTCGCCGGCTCCGCTCGGGGCGAAGGGGTGATGCACCGCCACTACACAATGAAGAAGCTGATGCCATGCGGGATGGTGATCGCCATCGAGACGGCCGGACGATACGTGTGGTTTGGCGGATGGGCGCTCAGGCCGGGCGAGGATCACGGCCTGGCGCGATACGACAAGCAAACCGACGAATGGAAGCTGTTCCTCGAGTCCGAAAGCATGATAGCCGACGAGATCAACACGATCGTCGCCGACGGCGAGCGGCTGTGGATCGGGAGCGGCTCCGACTGGCGCTGGAATCGCGGCCTGCACCTCTACGATCCCCTCGAGCACACCAACAAGCGCTTCACAGTAAAGGACGGCCTGCCCTACTGGCGAGTGCGAGGCGTGGCCCCGCTCGAAGATGCAGTGTGGGTGGCCACCAGGCAGGCGGTGGCACGATACGATAGAAAAACACGAACCTGGAAAGCATTCTCCAGGTCAAGCGGGCACCTGGTCAACAACTTCATCACCAGTATTCACGCAGACGACCGAAATGTATTTGTGGGCAGCTTCGGCGCCGGCGAGATCCACAACGGGCTCGAAACCTACGACATGAAAACCGGCCGCTGGCAAAACCTCAACAAGCAAAACAGCCTCTTTCGATCGGCGGTCACTGCTATCGACGGCGACGAAACCACCATCTGGCTTCTAACGCAACACGGACTGATAACGTGCGACAAGTGGACGCGCAAGTTCTCGAACTGGCCGATCAACCATCAGCCCGCAAAAGACAGCAACCTCCGAAACATCGTCGTGATGCAAGACAAGGTGTTCCTCGGCTCGGACACCGGCCTGCACGTTTGGGACAAGGAAACCGGCGAGTGGCAAACATACGACAGCCGCAGCGGCCTGCGCTACGGCAACGTTTACGCGCTCGGCGCAGACGAAGACTACGTGTGGTGCGCCGATAAGCTCGGCCGCGGCATCAGCCGGCTCGACCGACGACGACGCCGATGGGAATACTTTCACTATCGCGAAGGAAGCCCCAGCAACCACATTCGCTCGCTCGTCACCGACGGCACCACGCTTTACGTAGCCACGCTCGAAAGCGGGCTCTGGAAATACGACATCCGGCGCGGCCGCTGGACAAATCTGAACCTGAAACTGAAATCAGGACCGGTAAGATTTCACTATCGCGGCGAAAAAACACCCGTCAAGTACGGCGACATCAGGCAGATGATACTCCACGACGGACGCGTCTGGATGGCGACCAATCACGGGCTGTGCCTGCATGATCCCAACGGCGAGGTGGACATCGAAGTGCTCTCGCGCGAAAACTTCCCGATGCTCTGCCTGGCCTTCTTCAACGGCAAGTGGTTCTGCGGCGGGCAGCGCGACGGCCTGCGAACGTTTGATCCGGAAACTGAAGCGTGGGACGACATCGGAAAGAGAATCGGCCTCAGCAAGAAGATAGGCGCCATCCAGCCCGGAGCCGATGCAGTATGGTTGTCCGACGGCAGAAAAGTATATCGACTCGCACCCGACGGCAAGACTGCGGCGCCCGTCGGCGCGGCTCCCGAAGGCAAGATCAGCAGCCTCCTCCTGCGCGAAGGCAAGCTGTGGATCGGCACCGATCACGGCCTGTGGACGTACGACATCAAAGCGAAATCAGCCGAACAAATCGACAAGGCCAGGCTGCCGTCGCCCATCGTGTTGTCACTCGCCTACACGAGAGGCCGCGTGTGGATCGGCACCGAGGGCGGGCTCGCCTCGTGCACCGGCGCCCAAGCCGACTGGCGAACCCTCACAAAAGACGACGAACTCGTCTACAACATCATCAGCGCCATCGCAGGCGATTCGCGTCATCTGTGGGTCGGCACAATGGGCGGAGGCTTCAGCCGGCTGATGGGCATGTTCAGGTGGAAACGCGACGACATGGAGTTCGACGAATAGGAACGGGGGCGCATCCCACTATCAGCCCCTCGGGGCGTCCGGGAGAGGCCGGCTTATACGCGGGATATAGGGCGATCGCGTAAACGGGACATGCGTAAGTGCTCAGCACGCCACCGGTTACACATCCTTACGGTGTCAGGCACCGTAAGGAGAAATACTTATACGCGAGAACGGCTTGCCTGTACGCGCACGTGACGCCGGGGTCCGTCCGGCGCCCGGCGGCAGACCGACACCCTCACCCCCTACCCCTCTCCCAGGGGGCGAGGGGAGCGGAGCAAGAGCAACCCTCTCCCTGTGGGAAGGATGTGTTTAGCGTGTGTGGAGACGTATCGGCTGTGGCAATGTCGCCTGCCCTCGGGCAGGCTC
>JABMSA010000192.1 GCA_013202185.1 Planctomycetota bacterium | reverse complement strand
TGTCGAGGACATTGACATTGCAGTCCAGGTTGGCATCGCCGGGGAGGAGGTGTAAGCTGACGGACTTGCCGGCCTCCCGGAGCGCGGCAGCGGTCTCGCTATCCACAATCGTTGCGTCATAGATCTGGCCGCTGTCCACTGCAGCACCGCCCTTGCCCTTGCTGTGATCCACGACAACGGTGCATGATGACGAGGCCTGGTTATCGCCGTTGTCGGTTGCCGTGATAGTGACAACATACACGCGTCCGTCGGCGACGCCGCTGCGTTCTGCCCTTAGCATTACCGTGCATGTGCCGTCGTCGGCCCACGCCACGACGGCATCGGGTGCGTGCTCCACGCCGCCGGCCCCCAGTGCGGTGGCCGTAGCCTCGTCGCTGGTCACTGTGACCGCCACTTCAGGCTCGGGATCGCAGATGTCGTAGACCGAGAAGGTGAAGCCGACGTCGACCAACCGGTGATTCGGCGACCAGAGGGAATCGATCTCCACTGCACACGACACCTCGGGAAGGATAGTGTCGATCACGGTAACCGTGGTTGTGGCTTCTCCCATGTTGCCTGAACTGTCGGTGACCTCGAGGGTTAAGGCGTGCGCGCCGAAGTTGAATGTATGGACGAGCGTCGCCTCGGTGCCGAGAAGCGTGTCGCCTTCGTACCAGGCGAAGTCCAGGTCTGCGTCGCAGGTGTCGGTGGCCGAGCCCGCGAGTTCCACCTCGGTGCCGCTGTGTGATTCCTGCTCCACTTCAACGTCCGGGCCCGCATCTGCGACCGGCGGCGTCACGTCCACTACTTCAATGGTCTGTACGCACGAGGCCGAGTTGCCGCACGGGTCGGTGGCGGTCCACGTTCGGGTGATCGTCTCGGTTGAGCCGGGCCCGGGGGCGACGGAATCCGCGTAGGTGACCACGACTTCGCCGGAGTCGTCAGTCGCCATTGCGGTGCCCGTGCCGGCGGGGTCCGTGTCTGCCGGGCATTCCAGGGTGAGATTGGCCGGGCACGTTATCTCGGGTGGGGTGTCGTCGAGCGTGATTTCGACGGTCGTCCACACGGTGTGACTCAGGCCCGAGTTCGGAAAGCCTGCGTTCGGGTTGTCGGTGACGCGAAGGGCAACGTCGTACGTGCCGGGGGCGGTGAACACATATTGCGTGATCGGGGTGTTGCCTTCGTCGAAGTCGTAGGGGAAGACGTTGTCGAGTTCCCACTCGTACTTGGTGATGTAATCGACGGGCTCATTCGTGTCGTAGGATGCCGAGCCATCGAGCGTTACCGGCGGAAAGACCGAAGCGCCGATGGCGCCCGAGTAGGGGCCGCCCGGCACCGAGGTAGGCCGGTGGTTCGGCGGCGTAATATCGGCCATCTGTGTCAGGGTGCCCTGTAGAGGGGGATCTTCGTCGTTCGCAACGGTCAGCGTAACGGGATACGATCCGAGTGCGTCGTAAGAATGGGTGACGACCACGCCCGTTCCGGTTTCGCCGTCGCCAAACTCCCAACTATACGTCAGCGGGCGGTCGTCGGGATCAGAAGAGCCGGAACCGTCGAACGTGATCACATCGCCGATGTCGGCCGGGTTGGGATCGAATGTGAAGAACGCTGTAGGCGGCTCGTCGAACACGGCGGGCGTCAGGATGAGCACGCCTATAGCCGTGCGCATGTTAGCGCCGAGGTGGTCGCCCACGTACAGGCTCGAGTCCCACCGACCGTCACTGATCTGATTGCTGGTGAGCCAGGTGCTGTATTCATCGTACCAGGCGTGTGTGCCGAAGGTGGTAATCTGGGGGTTGGTCAGGCGTGCCGCTTTCGTGACGGCGTACATCGCGTATAAGTCGCCCATGTTGGTGTAGGTGTGCGCGCTGTTGGACCACTGGCCGCTTATGAAGTTCTTGGCCCTTGTAACCTTGTCGTCGGTGGAAGCCACGCCCACCCATGCAAGGCATGCGATGCCGGCACCGGTCTTGGCGGTGTTCAGCCAGGTCTGATCTGTATATCCGAAACCGCCGTTGGCGTGCTGAACACCGAGGAGGTAGTTGCCGGATGCGATCATGCGCGACTTGACTCGGGCGTCGATGGTACATCCGAAGTTTTCTTCCATCGCCTGCATGCCGAGCACCGGCCACTGTGTCACCGACATGTCGGAATCGGTGCTCTGGTAGCCGTAGCGCCAGCCGCCTTCACGCCATCCGGCCCCGCTGTCGGCCTGGCTGCTGGCAAGGAAGTCGCAGATGTCTTGCGCGATGTCGCCGAAGCTCCTGCCGCTCGCGTCGGCGATCCCGATGGGCGCGATGACGTCGGGCGTGCGGCTTCCGCCGAATGCGAGCCCCGCGATGCCCGTCTCATAATTGATGTGGTTGGCATAGCACGCCAGGCCGAAGCCGTTGCTGTTCATGTCGGTACTGAAGTCGTCTACGGCGTGAGGGAGACCGTAGCGCACCAAGCGCGTGCAGAGGTAGTGCATTCCGCGCCTCACGGTGTCGGCGTAGGGGTTGGTATCGTCGTCGGTGTAAAGGTGGCCGTTGTTGAAGAACGCCTCGAGCGCAATGGCCGTGGCGCCCACATAGTAATTGCTCAATCCGGAATTCCAGTGTCCGATCCTGACGCCGCCGCTCGAGCTTTGGGCCTGCGTCTTGTGAAGGTACCAGAGGCCATCGTCGATGGCGATGTTGCGCTTCGTGTCGAGGCTCTCGGCCCGCACGACGATGTTGTAGACATCAGACGCCGTGAAGCCGCTGGCATCTTTGACGGTGATCGTGCCCGACCACGGCTTGCCAAGGACGCCGTCGGGGAAGACGTGGTCAAGCTCGATGTTGCGGCCGGAGTAAGCCACCCAGCCCGTGCTGGTGGTGTCGCTCAGGTCCCACTTGTACTCGGTGATGGCCGCCGCGCCCTGCGCCGCCACGGCTTTGAGGCGCGCACGCTTGCCGTTGTATACCTCGTGACGAAGAGAGCCTTTCCACGGGGCAGCGTAAACTACCGGCGGAGCCGGATCGGCGACTTGGATGGCAGACTGTGCCATGGCCCCCGTCGGCGTTACAATAAGCTTCGGCTGCTCGGCCGCCGGCTGCCCGAGCACGCGCACGGGGTTGTTGCTCTCGAGGGCGTAGTTGCCCTCGGGAAGAGCAACAGTTTTCGATTCGCCCCCGCCAAGGGCGAGCGTCTCGACTTCACTCAAGGCATCGAGCGCAGCCGAATAGATGGTCACATTCGTGTCGTCGAAATAGGCTTCGATGTCCACCGAGCCGTCCGACACGAAATCCTGCACGAGGGAGGTCTGGCCCGAGGCCACCGTCGCCACGGCAAACAGAATAAGCGAGGCCAATCCAAACGTTCCGAGTTTCATAGCATTCTCCTTAACAAGCCTGCGAACTACGTCAGATACAACACGTACACAATTGAAAAACATGGCTGCACGCCGCACAGCAGACCGGGAACGTTCCCGCGCTGCTCTGTTGGCGGCCCATGGATGAATCTGTCGATTTCTTTCGGAGCGCACTAGGGGTGGAGACGGTACGATTCCGAGTACACTATTGATACCACATGAACAGATGAATGTCAAGGAAAAACTTCGGAATTTTCTCTGCCCCGGCGCAGGTACATCACATTTTCATACCCGGTGAAGACCGCCGACGGACGGATTTCGGACGGATTTTCGCTTGACCCCAACACGCCCGCCCGTTATCATTGCACGACATCGAATTGCCCGCAAAGCGACCCGCGGAGTACAAGCATGAAAGCAAAACAGACGGCGCCGCACATCAAGGACCTCAGGCTGTTCGACACGTGCGTCACGCTCGGCCAAGCTGCTGAGCGGCGGTGGGCGCGAGCATCCCAACGCGCAAAACACCTGGCCCTGCCACGGAGTGAACCCCGTGGCTACATCCTTTCGCC
>JABMSA010000191.1 GCA_013202185.1 Planctomycetota bacterium | reverse complement strand
GGCTACTGGGAAGATATCGGAACGATCAAGTCGTTCTTCGAGGCCAACCTGAGTCTGGCGTCGACCGATCCGCCGTTTGAGTTGGCGGCGGAAGAAGCGCCCATCTACTCCCGGGCCCGATTCTTGCCGCCGTCGCGAGTCGCGAAGGCCACCATGGTCAACAGTCTGATCGCCGACGGTTGCCAGGTTCAAGAGGGCGCCGTAATCGAGAACAGCGTGATCGGCCTGCGATGCATGATCGAGCGCGACGTGGTGATCCGCAATTCGATCTTGATGGGGCACGATTTCTACCAGGAACCCGGCGAGGCCGCCAGCGACACCACCAACGGTCACCCACCCCTCAGCGTGGGCGCCGGCACGCACATCGAAGACGCCATCATCGACAAGAACTGTCGCATCGGTCGCAACGTGCGAATTGCCAATTCCACGGGGGCGGACTCGACGGAAGAGACCGAGTTCGGGATGATTCGCGACGGCATCGTCTGTATTGCAAAGGGCTCGACATTGCCGGACGGGTGGACGATGTAGGGCCGGCGCACTCGTCCGTCTCCCGACAAACGGTCAGTCCAGGATCTTCGGACGCGCCGTGATTCGAACGTTCTCTAACGTAGTCATTTCGGCAGCCCACCGCAGCAGGGTGTTGATTACACCCAATATATGGGTCCTCCACCGACAGGAGTGGGTTGACAGAACCACTCACTTCTGATCTGATGGCTTAGGTACAAAATACCGGATGGTTCTTATTACCATCTCTGGGCCCAATGACGCGAAACGAGATAAGAACACGGCTGCGGCACTTCGAGGCTCTCTGCCGCGAGCAGGGGCTGCCGTTGACGGTGCAGCGCCGGGACATTCTCCAAACGGTACTGGAGCGAAACGATCACCCCACGGCCGACCAGCTCTATGAATCACTACAGGATCGCATTCCAGGGCTGTCGCGCACGACCGTATACCGCGTGCTGAGCATGTTGGTGGAGATGGCCGTCATCCGGCGTCTTCATCACCCCGGCACGACTGCCCGATTTGACGGTAAAATCCATCGCCACCATCACTTGATCTGCAGAAGGTGTGACAAGGTAATCGACGTCCACGAC
Organism: Planctomycetota bacterium; assembly: GCA_013202185.1. GTDB lineage: Bacteria > Planctomycetota > PUPC01 > JABMSA01 > JABMSA01 > JABMSA01. The sequence goes on along the minus strand of JABMSA010000191.1, from coordinate 1,141 downwards.
ACAACTTTGGACGAAGTCCCTCAACCGGACGTCCGCACCGAGGGCTTCGAGATTGACGACTTTTCGGTCCACTTCACGGGCATCTGTGCCGAGTGCCGCAATAAGGCGTAAAGCACTGCCCAAACCGGCCGATGGCAAGCATCCTTCGGCCGGTGAAGAAGAGGGCTGTTCGCTATCCCAAACTGCATAGGAGAAGAAACGATGAGCAAGACCGAGGACAACCTCAAGGCCGCCTTTGCCGGTGAGTCGCAAGCCAGGAATAAGTACACGTATTATGCCAAGGTCGCCAGGAAAGAGGGCTATCACTACATCGCCAAGGTGTTTGAGGAGGCCGCCAACAATGAAATGCGACACGCGAAGGATGAGTTGGCGCTTCTGGACGGGATTGGTGATACAGCGACTAACCTGAAAGAGGCAATCGCCGGGGAGCATCACGAGACGACCGAGATGTATCCTACTTTCGCCAAGGAAGCCGAGGACGAGGGCAACATGGAAGCCGCCAGACTGTTCAGTCAAGTTGCCAAGATTGAGAAGCACCACGAAGAGCGGTATCGGAAGCTGTTAGAGATGGTCGAAAACGGAACCGTGTACAAGAGAGAGGAGCCCATCCGGTGGAAGTGTAGCGTGTGCGGATACGTTGTCGAAGGCACCGAACCGCCGCCGAAATGCCCGGCGTGCAAGCATCCCAAGGAGTACTACGAGCCCGAAGCGATGGCCTTTGACTGAGGCGGGACGAAATGGCACGTTACGAATGCTCCGTCTATGGACACGTCTACGACGAGGAGAAAGAGGGGCGAGCCTGGGACTCGTTGCCGGTGAGTTGGACCTGCCCGGTCTGCGATTCTGCCAAGGCCGGACCTGTGTACAACCAACTCAGAGATCTCACGGTATAGCGACATCGAGCATGCCTAGGGGGAGCAGATGGTTATTCCATGGCAGGGTGCCCAGGCGCCCCGGACATTACAGACTACTTCAGGCCGGAACCGGGCGGTACGGCAACGGCCTTTCCGTAAGTACCCTTTAGTTGGAGGTGGCACGATGTATGACACACGTCTCTTACCAAGCGGCCCTTGGCTGGCAGTGGTCGGCTTGGCGCTGCTCGGGGCGGTCTTGTCCCAAGCGAGCCCGGCCGACGAGCCGG
>JABMSA010000190.1 GCA_013202185.1 Planctomycetota bacterium | reverse complement strand
GATATGTCTCTTAAGTGCTTGAGGGCCAAAGGCTTAACGCTATAAGAGCTGCACGGAGCCGAACCCTATCTGGCTCTCAAACACCCTCTTTTTTGGGAGGAGAACCTGAAAGATCATTCCCCCGGCGCAGCTCTGAGGAACAGAAAATTCTTCGCGCAGCCTGCTATCCGTAACCCCCAGTAGTTCCGCCACTTTTTTCCCACTCAAGCCCAAACCCCGCGGCCGCCGAAAGTTTTTTTCTTCGCACAGCGTTTTTCCTTGACTGTTCCTGATAAGTATATATACTTTACAGTCCGAAGGGGCGTTGCGGCCGTTGGTCGGGCACAAGGAGAGCATGCCATGCACATACCGCAAAGCACTACTATCATCAAGCGGATGATCGAGTCTCGCGTCAAGAAGCTTCAGGCCGGTGAACCGGTGCTGATAGCCAGCCTCGTGCAGATCGCCCGGTGCTGCGGCAAGTCGAACTGTCGCTGCACCCGAGGAGAGAAGCACGTGGGCGACTACCTCACCTTCAAGGTAGCCGGCAAGACCAAAACGGTCTATGTTCCGCAGGCGATGGTTAGCGAGGTACGCTCATGGATTGCAGAACACCGCAGAATGAGGAAATTGTCCGAGGAGATCAGCCAGTTGGCGATAGCCCAGGTGCGCTCGTACACGACGCACAAGCGCCGCCGCAAGGGAAGATCGTAACGCTCGGGGCAAGTTTCGTGCGCCTGGTGCGGCACGTATGGCCCGACCTGCCGGCGTGGCTGGCGGAGCTTGATGATACCCGCTTCCAGCCCTACGTGGACTACACCAAGGAGTTCCTGGTGTGGTGCGGCGTGCTGACGTTCGCGTGCGAACTCGGCAGCCGCCGCCAGATCGATTACGATCTGCGGGAGATGGAGGGCGCCATGCTTGAGAACCTCAACCGGCTGGCGGGCGCCAAGCAAGAGAGCCTCCCGGTGCACAAGACCGTCAGCCATGCCCTCGTCGACCACATGGGCGTCGGGCAGTTCGTCGGCCTGCAGACTCGGATGGTGCGTTGGGTGATCCGCAGCAAGGTGCTGGACGTCTGTCGGCTGATGGGATGGCTGCTCGTGGCCGTCGACGGCACCGGCTACGTGTCGTTCAAGAAACGGCATTGCCCGCGGTGCCTGCGGTTCCGCACGCAGGACGGCTTCCGCTATCGCCATCATGTGCTGGAGGCCAAGATCGTCGGGCCCGGCGGCCTTGCGATCTCCATTGCTCACGAGATGATCGAGAACCCCGCCGGCCTCACCGAGGATCAATACGACAACCTCAAGCAGGACTGCGAACTCAAGGCCTTCGAGCGCCTGGCCAACCGTCTGGCCAAATGCTTCCCCCGCTTGCGCATCTGCCTGTTGGGCGATTCCATCTTCGCGTGCGGGCCGGTCATCAGCATCTGCGAAGCAAACAAATGGAAGTACGCGTTCACCTTCAAGCAGGGCCGCACCCCCGCACTGTGGGAGGACTTCGAGGCCCTCCAGCAGCTCAGCCCGCAGAACTCGCTGTTCCGCGACCTGCCTGACAAGACGAAGCAATACTACCAATGGGTCAATCGCCTGCAATTCGACGACAGCGACCATCGACACCACGAGTTCGACGCGATCCAGCTGCGCGAAATCAACCAGCCAAAGGACACCACCTTCGCCTGGATCACCAACCTTCCCGTAAGCCAAAGGACTGTCACCGCCATAGCAGATCACGGAGGACGCGGCCGATGGATCATTGAGAACCAAGGATTCAACTATCAGAAGAACAGCGGCTTGAACCTGGAACACGCCTACAGCCACGACCCCGACGGCCTGAAGATCTTCTACACATTGCTGCAGATCGCCCACATGATCATGCAGTTGCTCATCAAGAGCAACCTCCTGAAGAACCTCGCCAGCCAATACGAGAAGGCAAACGCCATTGCCCTCTTCGGCAGCCTCAAGAACATCCCCAGGCGCCTGCTGGAGTGCTTCCGCAACTACCTCATCCCCGACGAAGCCTTCGACTTCGAAGCCGCCCGGCACATGCAGATTCGGCTCGACACTTCGTAGCCGGTCGGCTGTAGGATGCTCCAGGAAACTCCAGGTCGCTGACAACCCATCATTCCCCCCGCCAACTCGACACGGACGTTGAGCCACCCCCCGTACGCCCCTGCCTGGCCCGTGCCGGGGCCCCGACCGGCCGACGGGCGAGATCGGCCGCCTATTCCTCACGGCTGAAGCGTGTTTTCTACTCTTGACATACCCGCCCCGGCCGGATACAATTGGGCAAGGCCGGGGTCATCCCGCTCATGTGGGTGGGGTGCGCGCTTTGATGCGCGAATTGTCGCCGGACGCGGTATATCAGGGAAACTCGCTTTGAGGTCAACGTTTTGTGCATTTTGGATCGTTGCCGGTGCGATGGTGCTTGCCGGATGCAGCGCCGCCCATTACAAGAAAAGCGCCGACAAGGAAGTATACGAGATCATCCGCAAGAAACAGATGGCGGCGCTTGGCATCGATGGGTCTTTCAGCATCGAGCAGGAGCATGCCGACCCGCTGCTCGGCCTGCCGTTCGTCGAGCCGGCGCCGCTGGCAGATATCAAGGCCGGCCCGACCATTGCACTGTCGCTTCCGCAGGCCTTGGAGATCGCCGCAAAGAACAGCCGCGACTACCAGAGCCAAAAGGAGAGCGTTTACCTGGGGACCCTCGACCTCACGCTCGCGCGATACCAGTGGGGGCCGATCTTCGGTGGGAGCGCTTCCGCCGAATATGAGAAAACCGACGGCGACGAAAATGTCGGCGGCGGAATCGGCCTGGGCTTCTCAAAGCTCTTTGCCGACGGCACATCGCTGGGCGTGAACCTGACAAGCGACCTCCTGATGCACCTTGTTCAGAATCCGCGCGAGGCCGCGACGTCGCTGATAACCGTTACGCTCACCAAGCCGTTGTGGCGCGGCGCGGGCAAGCGAATCGCACAGGAAAACCTTCTTCAGGCCGAGCGCGATATCGTCTATCGCATACGGTCGTTCGCGCGGTTTCGCAAAACGTTTGCCGTAAGCATCGCCACCAGTTACTATCGCGTGCTTCAGAACCGCGATTCTGTTCGCAATGCGTGGAGCAATTATCAGAATCTCATCCTGGCCCGGGAGCGGACCGAGATGATGGCCCGGGCCGGCCGCCTGCCCAAGTTCCAGGTCGACCAGGCCCTGCAAGATGAGCTTTCGGCCAAGGACGGCTACGTGCAATCGGTGCAGAGCTACTACCAGGCGCTCGATCAGTTCAAGATCAAGCTTGCCCTGCCAACCGACGCGGCCGTCGTGCTCGACCCGGGCGAGCTGGCGCTGCTGCAAGAGCGCGGTATCATTCATCCCGACGTCTCGGCGGAAGACGCGGTGAACCTGGCGCTCAAGGCGCGGCTGGATCTCGCCAGCGAACGCGACCAGGTAGCCGACTCCGGCCGAAAAGTTGTGGTGGCCAAGAGCGGCCTGGCGCCCGACGTCGACCTCGTGCTGAGGTCGTCGGTACCGACGGCAAACAACCGGCCCGGCAACTTTCGCACGGATTTCGGCACGTACACAGCCGGCCTCGACGTTGACCTGCCGATCGACCGCCGCACCGAGCGCAACACCTACCGCCGCGCGCTGATAACCCTCGAGCGCGGCAAGCGTGGCGCGGCGCTGCTGGAAGACGAGGTGAAGCTCAACGTCCGCGACGCCTGGCGCAAGCTCCAGGAAGCAAGGGCCGGCTACGAGATCCAGAGCATCAGCCTCACACTCGCCGAGGACCGCGTCGAAAGCACAACACTGCTGCTGCAGGCCGGCCGCGCCAGCACGCGCGACCTCCTCGAGTCGCGGGCGGCGCTTCTCAGGGCGCAAAACGCGCTCACACGAACGCTCATCGACCATACGCTCGCCAGGCTCGCGTTCTGGCGCGATATCGGAATTCTGGAAGTAAACGAAAACGGGCTCTGGAAAGAAGACTACGATTTCGGCGCCGAATGAACCAAGCCATCGGACGGAAATCATTATGAAACGAAAACGCATACTGAAGAAACGCTGGATTCTCCTGATCATACTTGTGCTGGTGGCCGCCGGCATAGCCGTCAGGTCGCCATTCGAAAGCCGCACCACGGACACGAGCGGCGCCTACTTCGCGGCCGAGATAAGAGACCTGAAGATAACGGTGTCCGAAAGCGGCACCGTAAAACCCCTCAAGCAGTTGGAGATCAAGTGTGAGGTCGAGGGCCGCGACACCACTGTGCTGCGCCTCATTCCCGAGGGAGTGTTCATCACCGAGGAAGACATAAACGAAGAAGACCCGACCAAAAGCCTCGTGCTCGTTGAGCTTGATTCGGCGGACATTCGCGACAAGATCACCCAGCACGAGATCACATTCCAGAGCGCGGAGGCGTCTTACACGCAGGCGAAAGAATCCTACGACATCCAGTTGAACCAGAACGAGAGCAACATCACATCGGGCGAGCTGAAGACCAAGTTCAACAGGATGGACCTCGACAAGTACCTCGGGGCCGAGCTGGCGGAGGTATTCGTACAACAGCCCACGGCATTCACCGGGCTCATATCCGACGAACGCCTGGGCGGCCAGGCAATGCAGGAATACCGCAAGCTCCAGAACAGCATCACTCTCGCGAATGAAGAGGTCACGCGCGCGGACACCAGGCTCGACTCCACCCAGAGACTCTACGACAAGGATTTTGTTGCTCTCACAGAACTCGATGCCGATAAGCTTGCCCGCACGAGGAAAGTGATCGAGCAGGAGCAGGCCCTGACGGCTCTCGATATCTTCCTCAAGTATGAATTCCCGAAACAGGTCGAGCAGAAGCTGGCCGATCACCACGAGGCGATCAAGGAACTCGAGCGCACCAAGGCGCGGGCGCGATCCGAGATGGCAAAATCCAAGGCCGAACTGAAAAACAGGGAAGCCGCATACCGCATTCAGAAAGAACGTCACGAGCGGCTGCAGGAACAGCTCGCCGCGTGCATAATTCGCGCCACGCAGCCCGGCCTCGTAGTATACGGAACCAGCGGCAACCGCTGGAACCCCCGCCCGCCACTCGAAGAAGGCCAAACCGTGCACCAACACCAGGTGCTAATCAACATACCCAACTCATCGCAGATGACCGCACAGATAAAAGTCCACGAAGCATCGATAAATGACGTCGAACTGGGACAGAAGGCAGTGATAACATTCGATGCATTCCCCGACCTCGCGCTCAACGGAACCGTTCACAAGAAGGCGATGCTTCCCGATCCGCAACACCGATGGCTCAACCCCGACCTGAAGGTCTACAGCACCGACATAATCATCGACGGCGAGAGCAAGCTGCTCAAGCCGGGCCTCTCGGCAACGGTCGAGATTCTCATCGATGAACTGCACGACGTGCTCGTTGTGCCCATCCAGACAGTTGTGCCCGAGGGCGAGGGACAGGTCTGCTACATGCTCAACAACGGCCGGCCCGAAAAGCAACTTGTCGAAATCGGCCGCGCCGGCAACGAGTTCATTGAGATCAAGTCGGGCTTGCTCGCCGGCGACCAGGTGATGCTCGATCCGCCCCGCTACGGCGACGGAACCGACGAAGAGGCGCCCGACGACGAGGAAGAAGGCGAGCAGG
>JABMSA010000189.1 GCA_013202185.1 Planctomycetota bacterium | reverse complement strand
TTTTCGGGCACGCCCAGGGCAACGGTCCAGACCTCTACGCCGCTGAAATCGAAGCACGCAACGTCGCCGGTTGCGAATATTGCATATACTCGCCGGCCGTCGGTGGCGGTCGTCGGTGCGGCGTAGCCTGTTTCTTCGAACACGTTGGGCGGTTCGGCGGTGCTCGCAACTTCCTTGCCCCACAGCATCTTGCCGGATTCGGCGTCGAAGCAGTAGACCTCGCGCTTGTCGGCGGCGGCGCCCGTGAGGAAGATGCGATCGTCCCACACCACCGGCGAGTTCTGGCCGGGCAGCGGCACCTCGCTCTTCCAGATGATCGCCTCGCCGGAGGCGCCGTTCCACGACGCCGGCACATTGGTATATGCCGACACACCCCGGCCGGCGGGCCCGCGGAAGCGCGACCAATTCTTTTCTATTTCTTCGGGCGTGGGTAGAGTCGGCGCCTTTTCCTGGGTGCCGGGGGCGGGCGCTTCGCCGGCGTTGAGGCCTGCCTGCTGGGCATCGATCACCGTGTACTGCCCCGGGAGGTCGCGCGATGTCATAACGACAATCGCGCCGGCGCACGCGATGGCCGCGCCGATGGCTGCCACTGAGCGCCTTGCCTGTGCCTTGGCCTCGGCGGCTTCGTCCTCGCCTGCCGGCGCGGGCATGGGCAGTGTTTTTCGGCACGACGCCGCGCAGCGAAGGCTGATGACCAGCACAATCACCCCGCCGGCCAGCAGGTAGGCGCCGCGCTGCGCAAGCTGCATGCTTCGGAAGTATTCGCGCCGGAGGTCGGTGTCGAGCGTCAAGATTTGTTGCCGTGTTTCGTCTTTCCGCTCTTTGTCGGTGGCGGCGCCGAGCTGTTTCTTGAGCAGTGCTATTCTCTCGGAGTTGATAGGATCGAACCTTCGCGCCCTGGCCTGGGTTGCCAGCAGCAGCACGCCTACGATCAGGCAGAACGCGCCCGCAACGGCGGCGGTGCGCGCGGCCGCGCGATAGCGGGCAACATTCATCTTGATCTCGATGATCTTGTTCGCGTCTGTCATGTATCGGCATCCGGCTTTTTCAAGCGGAGGCGCTCCCGTGGACAATACGAAAAGCATCGTCCGCACGTAACGCACTCGGCGCGGTCGGCCTCGTATTCCGTTCTTGTGCGCCTGGTGGCCAGTGCTATCAGCTTTCCGCCGATCACAATACCGACCCAGGCTCCGAGAATCCATCCTGCGAGATTATATTTTCTTTTCAGGTCGTCGGCCTCGCGGAAAAGTTCGGCGCGCGGCCGGCCGGCCTTGCGAAACGCGATCACCTCGTCGGGCAGTGTTTCGGGGTTCTTGCCCTGAAACTCCCACACGAGGTCGGCGGTCTGCACCGTGGGATCGGCCCAGGCCATCGGCGGCCCTATTGCGCGGCCCAGCAGTGCGCCGGCGGCTACTATCACCGGAAAGATCATCAGCAGGATCGCGAGCCGCTTCTTGCCTTCGGTTCGACGTGCCGGCGCGGCGGGCGTCGGCTTTGTGATCGCTCCAAACGGGCAGGCGTCTTCGCAGAGCCGGCAGTTGACGCATTCGTCGGGCGTGATGCTTACGTGCCACTTCGAGACCCGCGACAGCCACTTCAGAAGCACCGAGTACGGGCACAGGAAGCGGCAGTACGGCCGGCCGACGAAAACCGCGACCACTAGAAACGCAGCGCCCAGCAGGAGCATGTTTCTCGTGCCGCTGAGCCGGAAGATCGCGATGAACGGATCGTACCGGCAGATGATGAAAGCACTGCCCATCGCGGCAAACAGCACGGCGCCGCCGAGGTAGACGTACGCCAGGAGCCCGAGCGCGTGCGCCAGCGGCGCGGGCACCTTTACCGGCCGCGTCAGGACGACGTCTTGTATCGCGCCGAGCGGACAGACCGACGAGCAAAAGACCCTGCCAAAGAACAGCGCAAAAACCAGCGGCAGCAGAAAGAACGCGAGCACGGTAAGCGGCATCGCATAACCGGAATCGGCGATCGTGAGCACGCAATTCTGCACGGCGCCCACAGGGCAAATGCAGCCCCCGCGCCAGAAGCCGAAGTAAAACAGCGAAAGAATGCTCAGCACGAGCAAGCCGCGCCGCCGGCGCTTCCTGAGCGCGAGATAAGCCGCAACCGCCATTGCAGCACCCAGCAGCGCCACATCGAGGTACTCGTAGATGAGCGCCTGCGGCGGCGGGACAGCCGTCGGCGGCAGCTCGTGTCCCGTTGAGAACTCGGGCGGCGGCTGCGCGCCAAACGCGGTTCCAATCAATAATACAAAGAACAACGCAACAAGTATTCTATTCATCAAACGTTGTTGCCTGCTTTCTTGAGCAAGTAGGGCTTGTTTGCAGGCACGCGAAGAATCGCCCTCGCGGGGCAGGCCTCTGCGATGCTGCACTGATTGCAATTGAGGCAGCGGTCGTGGCGGATCTGCAGAAACAGCGAGCCGTTGCTGAACGCCGTGCATCCCTTCACGCACTTCGCGCAGCCGATGCACAGCTCCTCATCGATGGCATACTCGTAGTAGGGATCTTCAACGAAGCTGCGGCTGATGGCCCCGGTGGGGCACAGCTCGCCTTCGGCGCCGCCCGCGGGGTTGCTCGCCTTCGGATCCACAAATCCCGTGCATATCTCACAGTAGCCGCACACCGCATACGCATGCACACACTTGACAGCCGACACGTCGAGCACGCAGTTGACGGCGCAGTTGCCGCACTGGATGCACTTGTAGGGATCGATCTGCCAGACGGTGTGGCCGCGTTTTGTTTGGAGCGAAAAGAACCCCATCGCGCCGCCGATTGCCAGCAGGCCTGTACCCCGGGCGCCGTTTCGCAGTAGCTCGCGCCGCGATATGTTCCGGTTCTTCATGATCTACTCGTCCTCGTCGTCGTCGTCGTCCTCGTCGTCGTCGTCGTCCTCGTCGTCGATCCGATCTGTCG
>JABMSA010000188.1 GCA_013202185.1 Planctomycetota bacterium | reverse complement strand
CCTTGTATCTCAACGGCGATTGGGATGACTATTGGCAGCATCACATGCAGTGCGAATATGCCAGGCGATTCGCCGCCGCGGCGGCCTGAAAGGCAGTGTCGAAGAATGGCCGCGCCCAAATCAATTTCTGAAAAGCTGAAAGCTGCTCAAAAACGTATCGCAACAGATCATTGGTTACCTCATTCATGAGGTCCTCCCGTCCAAGCCTCAGGAACTTATTCGGCATGAGGTTCAGACTGGCGGCGGTGACGTCCTCGAACGGGTTGGGGCCAGCAAGCTTTCTTTTTAGGAGGTCAAAACGAATCGACAGCGACTCTTTCCCAATGAAAGGGTCAATTGCCCTCAATGCAGCTCCATGCCTCGGATTGCTTTTCTGCACTAGGATCGAATGATAATGATCACTCTTGATGCTTACTGTCAGCTCGGGCCGCCTGTTGTTCCGCATGAACTGATTCTCAATGTCACTGCTAGGGAACTTGTTGAGCTCAGAAAAATGCTTCGACAGCAGTCTGAAGAAACGAAGTATGTTGGATTTGCCCGAATTGTTCTTGCCGATGAAAATGTTGATCTTTCCCAAATTCTTGATCATTATTCCGGATTCATCAAAGCTCCGGAAATTGGCGATTCCGATGTCGACGATGTTCATGTTAAGGAATCCTTAGCCACTTGTCTCATTCGTTTATGCCTCAGCCAGCCTGTGCTTTGCTGGCGGCGCCTTTCATATCACCCGAAATCTTCGGTGCGCGGGTAGGGGCGGGCCGCCCCGCCGAGATGTCGGCCTGCCCTTCGGGCAGGTTGGCCGAGCTCTCGCTCGGCGGATAGGCCCGGAGGGCCGTGGCGTTGCCCGCCCTCCGGTGAGGCCCATGCGGCTCGACAGGTTCACGGGTCCATTCCCGACGGCCCTCCTCGCATTCTGAGCTTGACTTCGCGCACCAGGGTTTTTCCGCGATATACTCTTACAGCCTCGATTGGCCTCGGTGGATTTCGTATCAGTTTCTGAACAATAGGTATTGGATCCATTCCCGCCGGGCCGATCTCACGTGTGTGTTCACCGGCATAGTCGACGTAAGCAATTCGGGTCGCGTCAGGGGTGTCTTCATTAACTGCTGCGTGCACAAGGGCATAATCGACACGCGATCCCGGGCCACTATCCCAGCCACGGTCCGTATCGTAGTCTGCCCATTGGGGCGGGGGCTTTCCTACGTGCGCGTATATATCTTTGATTGCCGCCCGGGCGATGGTTATGGCCTCATCCGCCCTTTGAGTTTCGGGGAAAAGCTCTTCGTCGGTACTGTTCAGGTGAATGTATTCTTTTCGCCACTTGTTGAGCTTCCCAAGCACCAATTGCCATGTTCCGCAAGACCAGTTGATGCGCGGAAGTGACATGTTAGAAATCTCCCAGTCTATCCCTTCCTTGAACCTGTCCAACTTAGGCAGTCCGAAAGCATCGCAGCAAGACGCTTCCAGCGCGGTCCACGCAGTTACAACAGCCCATCTCACATATGTGCCACGGTCCCAATCGTTCTTCGCTTGGTGAGCCAAGGCTTGCGCGTGAAGCGCGTCTGTCCAGAGGTGGCAGAACCTGTTTTCAACTATTGGTACGCCCATTTGCCAACCTTTCCCATGATAAGGTCCTCTGATTGTAGGTCGAGATGCCCGGAGAATCAAGAGGGAAAGCGAAGAGGGCGGGCAACGCCAGGCCCCGGAGCGGGGCGTATCCGCCGTGCGGCGGGGCGTCCCCCTCCCCCATCCCCATGCTTTTTGCTTGCATCCTCAGGCTTTAGTCGCTAAAATTCCAAGTCGGACTTTTTGGTTGACAATGTGCTCCATCACGGACGCGCGGACGCGAGTGATGGCACTGCTCGAAAGGAGAATCTGCGATGAAGTTTCTGAGAGCTATCGGAATCTGCGGGGCGTGCATTCTCGTGGCGCTGGTTGCGGGTTGCGGCAAGCCCGATGCCGACGTTGGCGATGCGGCCGCTAAGTCGATCACTATCTGGTGGGCTCAGTGGGCGCCGGCCGAGGGACTCCAGGAGCTGGGCAACGAATTCGAAAAGGAAACGGGCATTGCGGTGAACGTCTCTCAGATCCCGTGGGACAGCTACCAGACCAAGGTCTTCATGAACTTCGCGAATAAGCGGACGGACTTTGACATCGTGGTGGGCGACAGCCAGTGGATCGGGGTGGGCGCCACGAAGGGCCTCTACCTCGAACTCACCGACTGGCTGCCGACGGCCGTCGACATGGATGCCATAAACGAACGTGCCTGGCGATACCTCTGCGAGTACCCGAGCGGCAGCGGAAAGTACTTCGCAGCACCTTGTGAAACCGATGCCATCGGCTTTGCTTACCGGAAAGACTGGTTCGAAGATCCGAAGGAGAAGGCGGCGTTCAAGGCGAAGTATAACCGCGAGCTTGCCGTGCCCGACACCTGGGATGAGTTTCGTGACGTGGCCGAGTTCTTTCACCGTCCCGATCAAAAGCGATACGGCTGCGCGCCGCTCACCGGGCGCGCATACGATTCGCTAACGATGGGCTTTCAGCAGATCATGTGGACGTTCGGCGGCTCGTGGGGCGACCCCGAGACTTACCGGGCCGACGGTTACGTCAACTGCGAAGCTTCCGTCGAGTCGCTCGAGTTTCTCAAGGAGCTGCTGAAGTTCGCGCCGAAGGGCGCACTCAATCTCCGTTACAGTCAGACGCTCGAGGTCTTCAAGAACGGTACGACGGCAATGGTCATGGACTACTTCGCTTTTTTCCCGGAGGCCGTTGACGAGATGGGCGACAAGGCGGGGTTTTTCATTATGCCGAGGAAGGGCGACCGGCGTGTCGTGAGCCTTGGCGGGCAGGGCTTCAGTATCTCGGCGAAGGTGCCGCCCGAACAGCAGGAGCTGGCGAAGAAGTTCATTGCGTGGTTCCTGCAGACCGACATTCAGAAAAAATGGATTACCAAGCCGGCGGGTTTCACGGCCAACAAGCTCATCCTCCAGAGCGAAGAATTCCGACAGGCGACTCCGTATAACGAGCCGTTTGCCGAGTCATTGGAGCACCTGCAGGATTTCTGGAACGTGCCGCAGTACAGTGAGTTGCTGTCGGTCGCGCAGAAATACGTAGGCGAGGCGCTCGACGATGTCAAGACGCCGAAGGAGGCCCTCGATGCGATCGCGAAGGAGCACGAGAAGATCTTCGCGGAGGCGGGCCTGCTGAAGGAAGAGTAGAGCGCGGCGTGCCGGAACACTTCTTTTGCAACAACAATGGCCCCAGCCAACGTTGAGGTCCCAGCGTTGAAACGCTGGGCTACCGTCAGCCGTGCCTACGGCACTGAACAAGGCGAACACCGGGTCGCGGGTGCAGTCCTGTAAGGACGACTGATAGTAGCCCAGTAGTTCACTGCTGGGTGCTGGGTGCTGGACGCTGGAACCATAATTCGCAGGCGCACGTGCATGGTCAGTCAGCGCACAGGATTACTGAAGTACGGCTTTGTGGGGCCGGCGCTTGTTGTGCTGATCGTGCTCAACATCTTCCCGCTGCTCTACAACGTGGTGCTCAGTTTCACCGACGCCGAGCTGGTGGGCGGCGGCGCGCGATACGTGGGCGGGTCGAACTACTCGAGGGTTTTCTCGACTGCCGAATTCGTGGAGGCGATCCGCACGACAGCGGTGTTCGTTGCGGCGGCGGTGTCGATCGAGCTGTGCCTCGGTTTCTGCCTGGCCCTCGCGCTGCAGCGCGGATTCAGGGGCAAGAGCGCGATCCTCACGGTCCTCCTCATTCCGATGATGTTGTCGCCGGCGGTGATGGCGCTGTTTTGGCATCAGATTCTCAGCGGCGATTACGGCATCCTCAATCATATCCTCGCAGCCGTTGGCCTGGGCCAGCCCGAGTGGCTCACGGCACCAGGCCTCAAGCTGATTTCGATCCTGATGATCGACGTGTGGATGTGGACGCCGTTCATGATGCTGATAGCACTGGCCGGGCTCAACTCGATTCCGCAGTACATCTACGAGGCGGCGGAGATCGACCGCGCGGGCGCCTGGCGCATATTCAGGCGCATCACGCTGCCGATGTGCGCGCCGCTGCTGGCGCTGGCGGTGCTGCTGCGCACCACCGACGCGCTCAAGCAGTTTGACCTGGTCATGGCGGTCACGGGCCCCAACGACGCCGCAACGCAAACGCTGAGCGCACTATTGTTTCAGAAGGTATTCGGCGATGGGAAGACCGGCCTGGGCAGCGCGTATGCTTGCGTGCTGCTTGTGATCGTGATCGCCCTGGCCAGCGTTTTCACCCGGTACATCGATTTCATCCAGCGTAAGCAAGGCAAGACGCAACAATGAAAATCATTCGATGGCTCGTGATCGTGGTTTACTTCTCCGTGGCGGTCATGCCGCTGGCGTGGCTGGCGATCACGTCGTTCAAGCTCAAGGAAGACACAATCAGCCCGACGGCGAAGTTCATTCCGGTTGCATCGAAAATAGAATCGCCCGACGGCTCGGACACAAGCGTGCTGTTCACGGCGAGCACCGACGCATACCGACGGCTCGGCGCAGTGAACATCGGCTCGGACTACAGCTTCTTTCACTACCTCGCCAACAGCCTGATCATCGGCGCTCTTAGTGCGCTGAGCGCCGTTGGCCTGGGCACAGCGTGCGCCTACGGGTTCAGCCGCTTTCGAATCGCCGGTGCGAAGGACTGGCTGTTCTTCATTCTGTCGACGCGTTTCCTGCCGCCGCTGGCGGTGGTGGTGCCGGTGTTCATGATGTATCGCCAGTTTAACCTCCAAAACACGCACGTCGGGCTCATACTGCTTTACACATCGTTCAATCTTTCTTTGTCGGTGTGGCTGATGAAAGGCTTCATCGACGACATCCCCCGCGCGTATGAAGACGCGGCGCTCGTCGACGGCTACTCGCGGTTGCAGGCGTTCTGGAGGATCATCGTGCCTCACGCTGCTACCGGTATGGCGGTGACGGCCGTCTTCTGCCTGATTTCGGCCCTGAACGAATACGGATTCGCGATGGCGCTCAACAGCTCGCGCGCGGTGACCGTGCCCGTTTACTTTGCGGGCCTGCAAGGAAACATCTCGGGCGTGCCGTGGCCGCAGGTGGCGGCGGGCGCGCTCGTGTTCGTTGTGCCGGTGGCCGTGTTCACCGTGCTTGTCCGCAAGCACCTGCTTCGCGGCGTCACGTTTGGAACCATCAAACAGTAGGAATGCGCGTGATTAAGATTCTGAATCTGATCGCTCTTGCGGGGATCGCCTTCGGGATAGGAACGATCCTTCAGCCCTGGTGGGACGGCGGTTTCCGCACGGGGTTCTTTGCAACTATTATTTTCACCGTGTTTCACATTGTTACCTCGCATATGGGCAAGCCGGAGGCCGAGTGAGCTTTCTTCAGCTTCAACAACTCAAGAAGACTTTCGCCGACGGCACCGAAGCGGTGAAGGGTGTTGATCTGAGCATCGACGAGGGCGAGTTCATTGTGCTGCTGGGGCCCTCGGGATGCGGCAAGACGACGACCCTTAGAATGGTCGCGGGCCTCGAGGCCCCGTCGGACGGGCGCGTGATCATCGCCGGCCAAGACGTCACACGGCTGCGCCCGGCACAGCGCGACGTTGGGTTCGTGTTTCAGTTTTACGCTCTTTATCCCCACATGACCGTCGAGCAAAATATCGCCTTCACGCTGGAGTCGACGGGCGCCGCGCGACGCGAATGCCGCGAGCGGGTTGCCGATGTTTCGCGTGTGATGGGCCTGGGGGCACTGCTGAGGCGTTACCCGCGGCAGCTCAGCGGCGGCGATCAGCAGCGCGTTGCCCTGGCGCGGGCGGTCGTGCGCCGGCCGAAAGTGTACTTGATGGATGAGCCGCTCGGCACGCTCGACGCCGACAAGCGCCTCGAGATGCGCGAGTTCATTCGCAGCCGCCAACAGGAGATGAAGGTAACCACGATCTACGTGACACACGATCAGGAAGAGGCGATGAGCCTGGCCGACCGCGTGGTGGTGATGCACGAAGGCATGATATGCCAGGCCGGTCCGCCAACGGAGGTCTACGACGATCCCGCGAGTTTGTTCGTGGCCAGGTTCGTCGGCAGCCCGGGCATGAATTTCATTCCCGGAAGCGTTGTCGCCGACGATGGACAGCGGTTTTTCGTTCCGCATCAAAGCCAGGCCCGCATGCCGCTCGGGCGCGACGTTCGGCCCGGCCCGGTCACGCTCGGCGTCAGGCCCGAATACGTGTATCCGTCGAGCGACGGTCCGATCGCCGGATCCGTGGTGATGGACGAATACCAGGGGAATTTCCGCAGCATTCATATCGACACCGGCTTTGCACACAATCTTGTCATGCGCGCCGGCGACGCCGATGCGCGGGCTGTCGGCGAATCGATACGCCTCAGTTTCAATGCCGAGCATACCCGGTTTTTTGACGGCAACACGGGGCAGCGACTATAGTGCAAAAGCCATTTCTTGCAATTGACCGCGTCACGAAGAAATTCGGCAGTGTAACGGCGCTCCGGTCGGTGTCGCTCAATGTAGGGCCCGACGAACTGCTGGTGGTGCTGGGGCCGACCGGCGCCGGAAAGACCACGCTGCTGCGCACCATCGCCGGCCTCGAGGCGCCGCAGGAGGGCACGATACAAATGGCCGGCGAAGACGTGACAAGCCGCACGCCCGCCGAGCGCGATGTTGCACTCGTCTTCCAGGACTTTTCCCTCTACCCGAACTGGACGGTACGGAGGAATCTCGAGTTTCCGCTGCGGGCGCCGGGCAGGCGGCTGTCGGAAGACGAAATAGCTCAGCGAGTATCCTGGGCGGCGGAGCTTCTGAAGATAGCAGGCCTGCTCGACAGAAGATCGCAGCGGCTTTCGGGCGGCGAAATGCAGCGGGTGGCAATCGGGCGCGCCATCGTGCGGCGGCCGCGAGTCTTCCTGATGGACGAGCCCCTCACCAACCTCGACGCAAAGCTCCGTGAGGCGCTGCGCGTCGAACTCGTTTGCTTGCGGCGAGAGCTGAAGACGCCGATGGTTTACGTCACGCACGACCAGGTCGAAGCATTGTCGATGGGCGACAGAATCGTGGTGCTTGGCGAGGGCCGGGTCCTGCAGACGGGCTCGCCGGAGGACATTTTCCGCCGGCCGGTGTCGCCCGTGGTGGCGCGGCAGCTCGGGCAGCCCGCCATCAACCTGCTGAAGGTCGAGCGGTCCGGCGGGGCGTGGGTCGCCGACAACGGCGTAGCCGTCGCAGCGGCAGGGGAGGGCGGCGGCAACTCGATGATCCTTGGCGTTCGGCCGGAGGACATCCAGCCGCGCGGCGGAGAACGCGAGGCCCGAGTGACGCTGGTCGAGGACATGGGCCCGACGAAGATTCTGCTTGTCGATTGGGGCGGGTGCAATGTGCACATCGTCGCACCGGCGACGGCGGATATTCATCAGGGCGATACGATTCATCCGCAGGTGGATCCCGAGCGGATAATACTTTGGCCTGAACAAACGATCTGAGGCGATCGGACTTCCGATTGCAGGAAAGGCGAAGCAATGGACATACCGACTGAACACGCACGCAAGATCGACGATCTGATGTCGAAGACGAAAGCCAACGGCGGCCTCGCACCCGTCGACCTCGAAAAGTTCTGGGCCGACCAACAGGTGGCCGCCGCCGATCCGTTTGGCAAGGACATCCCCCAGGTGCCGCTCGGCGTCATGATGAGCGGCGAATGCGTGTTCGACGAACTCGGGGTACCGGAGGACCATTGGCGCTACGACCACGACGAGGAGTGGCGGGTGGCGTTGAACAAGGCCTACAACGAGAAGGCGGAACAGATTGTGGGACGGCGGCTGCTCGGCGACGGCCACAGCGGCGATCCCACAAGGCGATATCCGGCCACGAAGGGAATGAGCGACCTCTTCGAGGCGGAGAATGTCTGGAAAGATCGATCCTGGTGGCTGATGCAGTCGGCGAACAATGAACACGAGCTGAAGGCGCTGCTCGATCGCGTCGAGGCTCTTGACATGCGGAGTTTCATCCTGCCGGATAATTGGGACGAGGAGAAGGCGCGGCTGCAGGCGTTGGGCGTGAGGCCGCCGCTGTTTCGCGGGATGCGCGGGCCCGTGACGTTTGCTATGTCTGTTTATGGCGTCGAGAACCTCATCTTCCTGATCCTCGACAATCCCGATCTCGCGGTCCGCTTCCGCGATGCTATCCTCAATTCGATTCTCGGGATCGCCCGCGTG
>JABMSA010000187.1 GCA_013202185.1 Planctomycetota bacterium | reverse complement strand
GGCCACGGCATGTTCAGCGGCACTGGATTCATGACCAAGGATGGCCGACCCGCGGCAATCTACCACGGTCAGGCCTCCGACCGAAACTGGATTGCCATCGCCAAAGACAACCAATTGACGGAATGGGAAAAGCCACGTCCCATTTTTCCCCGCGATGCCGATGGCAAGGAAGCGGAGCAGCGTCACTGGGACCCGGACTGCTTCCTGATCGGCGACACCTACTACGCTCTCTCCGGTGGCCGATACCCATGTCTGGCCAAATCGCAGGACTTGCGCACCTGGGAGCGGGTAGGTGACTTCCTGCAGCACGACCTGCCCGATGTTGCCCTCGGCGAGGACATTTCGTGCGCCAACTTTTTTCCGCTTGGAAACAAGTGGATGCTGCTCTGCATCAGCCACCCCCTCGGTTGCCGCTACTACATCGGCGACTGGGACGCGGACGCCGAGCAGTTCGTACCGGAAACCCATGGGCGCATGAACTGGCGGCGCGAAGACCAGTCCATCGACGAGCCATGCTACCGGGATTTCTTCGCTCCGGAAAGCGTTTTGACGCCCGACGGACGCCGAGTGATGTGGGCCTGGCTGTGCACCCTCAATCCCGCCCTCAATCAGAAGAGCATTCAGTCACTGCCCCGCGAACTGCGTCTGGCCACCGACGGTGCCCTACGGATCAATCCGCTGACTGAGCTTGAGTCATTGCGGCATACCGCAACCAAGCACACAAACGTGCAGGTGACACCGCCGCCACAAATGAATGGAGGCACTGCCCGCGCTCTAATCACCGAACTGCCCGGTGACGCGGTGGAAATATGTGTCGTTGTAGAGCGCTCCCAGGCCGAGCATAAACGCTTCGGGTTCTATCTGTTTGCCGATGCTGAAAATGAAGGTCTGCCCATCCTGATCCGCCCCGCTACCGGGACGCTCCGCGTCGGCAACACCGAAGCCCCCTTTGCGGTGGCTGACCTGCCGCCGGGCGAAAACATCGAATTGCGCATCTTCGTCGACAAGTACCTCGTGGAAGTCTTTGCCAACGGCCGGCAAGCCGTCGTCGCCGCCCATCTGGATTGGCAGTCTGCCCGCGGCCTCTACGCCTACACCTTCGGCGCCCCAACCACCATCAAAGCCATCGACATCTGGCAATTGAAGCCCACAAACCAAGGCTACCTTGACGCACAGCAAAACCGCATCTGGGAACCCGAAACCAGCTAGTGGTCAGTCAGAAAGGTTTCTCGTCTTGGTCCGAACCCGCTGGATTCATCCTCGAAGTGCGCCGGCGACCAGCCGCTACACCCCAGTATCGCAGATCGATGAACCATTGTGTGTCCTTTTCTGATCCAGCCTAGGGCTATTTCATGCTCGTTGTAGGCACGTAAGAAGTGGCTCGGACGGTCCCCGGCCGAGAGGCAATGCGGCCCGGGACGGTCCGCGCCACTTCCAGGCAAAGGCCGGAATCGGAAGCATGAAATAGCTCTGGATCCAGCCCGACGATCAGCCGTCACGGCTGTTGTTTCTCGGTGCCGCCCCAGAGCATCATCTTTCTATCATCCGTGAGGGAATCTCTCATACAAGTCCATGAGATCGAGACGATTGTTCCGGTCGGCGGCAAGCGACACATTGGCTTGGACCAATTCCCGGTTGGTCATGCCGACCAATGCGCAGTCCACCTCTGGTACCGAAAGGGCAAAACGGATGCTCAGCCGGGCTGCGGCTGCTGCGCTGATGTCAGGGAACTCTTGGGTTAGCAACCTTTGCAGAAAACCACTCGTTGCACTGCGCATGGTCGTGATGCCGGTGCCGAACGAACGGGCCAGGGGGATGAGGCCCGTGATGCGGCCCTGATCCGCCCGGGCGTGGTCGCAATGGCACTGGTTAATGATGTTGAATGCAATCTGCAGGACGTCGAAACGGTCCGATCGTATGAGCTTCTCAAGGGCCATTGAGCTGTTCTCCGCAGTGATGCCGAAAAAACGAACGGTTCCGCGGCGCTTCTGCCACGAAAGCTTCGCTCGTACGCTTTTCTGTGGTCAGGTACCCTTCAATACCAAGGGGTGCCCCGCCGAAGCAGATGGGCGACACCATTAGTCCGGTTCTGCCCAGCTTCCGGCGCTCGTCGATTACCGGTGTGCCTCTGTCCATTACCGTGACTCTCTTCGTTCGGCCCGGGCCAACCATTCGGGGTTGATCGTTACTCCCCAGCCGGGGCCGCTGGGCAATTCAATTATGCTGTTTATTGAGGGTAAGTTGTGTAT
>JABMSA010000186.1 GCA_013202185.1 Planctomycetota bacterium | reverse complement strand
TGTTGTGCTTCATCTGCGGGCCTTCCCTGCTTTACGCGACGGAAACCGAGCACATCGGGATGAAACTCCGGCCCGCGCCCGGCAGGGTGGTTGTCGACGGCAAGCTCGATGACTGGGACCTCACCGGCGGCATCTTTGCCGTCAACGACGTGGAGAACCTCCGCGACGAGTACGGCGCGTGGTTCCACGCGATGTATGACGAGAAGAACGTCTACCTGCTGGCGCGATGGAATGACCCCACGCCGCTGAACAACCCCGGCTCCAGCAAGGGCGACATGGGCTTCCAGGGCGACTGTCTGCAGGTGCGCTTCATCACCGCATGCGAAACGCCGCAGGAACGGGTGACTCATTGGACCTGCTGGCGCGACCGCGACGGCCTTGACCTGATGGATATGGCCTGTGGGCGGGAATTCAACGAGGGTGGCCTCCGCGATGCCAAGATGAAAGGCGCCCGGCAGATGTTTGCGGTCTACGACGACCGCAAGGGATACATGCAGGAGATGTCGATCCCGTGGTCGTTGCTCACCAAGGATGGCGCCCCGCTCAAGCCGGGCGACCAGCCCCGCATGACGCTCGAGCCCAACTACACGGCCGGCGCCTTCGGGCGCGTCACCATCAAAGACATCTTCAAGGAGGGCATCGTGCCCGACCGCGTGTTCACGTTCAGGGCCTATGGCCACTGGGGCACCGCAACGCTCGAGAAAGCCGGCAACCAGCAACCCCGCCCGATCCGGCTGTCCGACGGACGCGAGTTTCCCGTTTCGATGGAAAAGGGCCTGCCGGTCGTCAATTGGGCCGGCCTGATCAAGACCGAGGAAATGCCCGGCTTCATGCCGATCAGGTTCACCATGCCCGCCGACGGTTACGTGTCGCTGAATATCCTCGACAAGGACGGCGTGGTGGTGCGGCAGCTTCTGACGTGCGCCTTCTACACGAAGGGCGAGCACGAGGTGAAATGGGACGGCCTCGCCACGCCATACTGGCGCAAGCCGGGCAGCCCGGTTGAACCCGGCGAATACTCGTGGAAGGCCATCATGCACACCGGCATCGGCCTGCGCTTGCGCGGCTGGGCCTCCAACGGCGGCAATGCTCCGTGGGACAGTTCCCTGACGTCGAACTGGGGCGGGGACCACGGAGTGCCCATCGCCTGCACCACCGACGGCGAGAAGGTGTATTTGGGATGGAGCGGCGCGGAGGCCGGAAAGGCCCTCGTCGCCTGCGACCTGGAGGCGAACGTGGCGTGGAAGCACACCCACGGGGGCATGGGCGGAGCACAACTCGTGGCCGTGGACGGAGGCATCGTCTACGTCGCCAGCGGCCCGTCCCTCATCTACCGCGTGGACACCGTCAGGGGAACCTACAGCGCGTGGAAAGGCAAGGAGACCGCGACAATCCAGGTCAACGCGATCTGGGCTGATCCCGCCGGCATGCCGGTTCGCATCGAAGGCATGGACGCCAAAAACGGCAAGCTCTACGTGACATGCTCAGCCGCCACCTTAAACCGTGGCGACGTGAAGGACTGGAGATCACTGCTGCAGAGGATATACACAGGCGACGGCCTCGCAAGAAGCATCCACGCGAAGCTGCGCGAGCACTCGAGGAACCGCCTGGCATGGTGGTTTGATGCGAACCCGGACGCCACCGAGGAGGATGCCTGCAAGTCGCCGAACTACTACACACCGGACGTCCGCGACGATGCGGTCAACGTCCTGAATGGCCTGCTCGATGACACGGGCCTCGTGCCCGGCGGCGCCACGTTGTCGGCCGACAGGCTCGCGCAGGCAAACCGCACCTTGATCGAGAAGACGTTCGCCGGGCTTTTCGCACCGATGAAAACCAACTTCCTCGCGGTGCTCGACGGGCAAACCGGCAAGGCGCGGAAGCTCATCGACGTCGAGGTGCCGCGGTCCGTTCGCGCCGTGAGCGATACGCTCGTGTACGTGGTCAGCGACCGCAGCAGCGTGCTGGCCGTGGACCCGAACGCCGGGGCCGTGAGGGCGGTCGTCACCGGCCTCCAGAATGCTGCCGGCGTGGCGGTCGACGATAACGGCCGGATCTACGTGAGCGTTCAGGACCCCGACCACCAGGTCAAGATATTCTCGCCCGACGGCAGGCCGGCCGGCGAGATCGGCCGCAAGGGCGGGCGCCCCGAGATGGGGCCGTGGGTACGCAACGCCATGCGCAAGCCGGTCGGGGTCGTGGTCGACAAGGCAGGCAAGCTGTGGGTGATGGAGACCACCAGCAACCCGAAACGCATCAGCGTTTGGGATGCGAAGTCCGGCAAGTTTCTGAAAGAGCTTTTCGGCCCCACCCACTACGGCGCCAGCGGCGGGGCGATCAACCCGCGCGACCCGAACATCAT
>JABMSA010000185.1 GCA_013202185.1 Planctomycetota bacterium | reverse complement strand
GCGGCAGGCCGGGAAGCACTCCAAGCGGCAGGCCGGGAAGCACACCGGGCGGCGACCCGAACGATTTCCTCCCGGGCGACGAGGGGCCGGGAGATGAGGGGGGTGAAGAGAAGTCGCTGCAGGTGAAGATGCTGCTGGATTCAGACAAGCTTTACATGCGCGACGGGACCACCATCGAGGGCACTATCATTATCGTGGCGGCGAAGTGGGCCATAATCCTCACCGAAGACGGCGAGAGACTAATCCCGCGCGAAGACATCGAGAAGATCGAGCGCGGAAAGGACAAGGACGCTACCGTTACCCTTCCAATTCAGGAGAGCGACGGCTTTCAGTTCATCGTGATGAAACCGATTGAAGAAGGCGAGGAAGAGAATCTTGACGAAGATGACGAAAGAACCCCGGGATTCAAGCGTCCCATAAAAAAGCCGAAAAGCAAACAGCCACTGACAGCCAAGCCGAAAGATGACGTGCCGTCACTCAAGAAGCTGGACCCGGACGAGATAATGGAACTCCTGGACAAGGACACAGACAAGGAGCTCGACAACCTGCTGGAGAAATTGAAGAAAGACGACGGCGGGCGGGGAGCAAAGCCCCCGCCCACTGCGAAGTGGTAGAACACAGGAAACTGCAACGTGCCCGACACTCAAATTCTGCTCGCCCGGCAGGGCGAGATAACGCCTGCAATGCAGGAGGTCGCTCGACGAGAGCACATCAGCGCCGAAAAGATACGACAGAGAATCGCCGATGGCACGGTGGTGATTGCGCGTAATCGCCTGAGGCAAGGCGCCGGCGCCTGCGGCATAGGTCGTGGCCTGCGCACGAAGGTCAACGCCAACATCGGCGCCTCGATGGATTACCCGGACCTCGACAAGGAACTCCGGAAGCTGACAGCCGCCGAGGAATCCGGCGCGGATACCGTGATGGATCTGAGCACCGGCGGCGACCTCGAGGGGATCCGCCGAGCAATACTCGAGGCCACCAGCCTGCCCGTGGGCTCGGTCCCGATTTACGACGCAGCGGTGCGCGCAGCACGAACCACAGGCTCGATACGCGGGATGACGGCCCAATCGATCATGGGCGCCGTCGAAGACCATGCACGCTCGGGCATTGATTTCGTTACGCTTCACTGCGGCGTAACCCGCGACACGCTGCGGTCGCTCGCCAACAGCCCCCGCGTTACGGGCATCGTGAGCCGGGGAGGGCAGTTCACCGCAACCTGGATAACGTTCAACGACCGGGAGAATCCCCTCTACGAGAATTTCGACCGCGTTCTGGACGTCGCCCGCGAATACGACGTAACGCTGAGCCTGGGCGACGGCCTGCGGCCCGGCTGCCTGGCCGACGCCATGGACGCGCCGCAAGTGCATGAGCTGATGATCCTGGCCGAGCTTGCAGACCGCGCGCGCGAAGCCGGAGTACAGGTGATGATCGAAGGGCCGGGGCACGTGCCGCTGGACCAGATAGCGTCGCAAGTGAAGCTGCAAAAAGAGCTGTGCAAGGGTGCGCCGTTTTATGTGCTCGGCCCGCTGGTAACGGACATCGCCCCGGGCTACGATCACATTGTGGGCGCCATAGGCGGCGCGATAGCGGCTGCGGCCGGGGCCGATTTCCTCTGCTACGTCACACCCGCCGAGCACCTGGGCCTGCCAAACGAAGAACAAGTGAACCAGGGCGTAATCGCAGCGCGCATCGCAGCTCACGCGGCCGACATCGCCAAGGGGGTGGCCGGCGCCCGCGAACAAGACAGGGAATTCTCGGTACTCAGGAAAAGGCGCGACTGGGACGGCCAACTCGCACGATGCCTCGATCCAACAGCGGCGCGCCGCTACCGCGAGGCCGCAAAGCCACTCGACGAGGGCGTCTGCTCGATGTGCGGCGAGTTCTGTGTATTCAAGATAGCCGACGATGACCAGGCACCGGCTGAGGCCTGAGCACATTTCGTGAAGAACAACCAGCGGCAAACACGGCGCAAGAAACTGCAACAAGGCGCTCCCACGCCTCTTAAAGTCGGACCGCTCTAATTGTGAGTCAAAGCTGCCGGTACCAACAATAATGT
>JABMSA010000184.1 GCA_013202185.1 Planctomycetota bacterium | reverse complement strand
CTGCCACATGAAGTGGCAGGGGCCTATTCTTGGAGGAACGCCTTACTCACTGCCGAACTTCTTCACCTGCCAGGCAAGCCGGCAGGGGCCGCGCGGAAACCGACACTGGCCAGTAGCCTGTCAATCTTTTGCTCCTGCCTGTCCTTCGGACTGGTTGGCCCAGACTGCGGAAGTTGGGACCAAAAGGCACATGGTATCACTGTCTCATTGCCCTATTCCCAACCACTTTTGGGACGTTACCAAAACTCTTGGGCTTTCGGAGTGGATGGAATGGCCGACCGAAAAGATGCACTGCGTTTGTGACGATGTAATGGAAGAGCATGAGTAATACCTTCGATCTGATTATTCGCGGCGGAATGGTCTTCGATGGCTCGGGTGCGGCCGGGTTTGCGGCGGATGTTGCTGTGAGCGACGATCGGATCGCGGCTGTCGGCGGGCTGTCGGCGGCAAACGCGGCAAAGACGATTGATGCAACCGGCTGCGTTGTGTGCCCTGGTTTCATCGACATTCATAGCCATGGCGATGTCCTGCCGCTGCTGTGCCCTACGGCCGACGGCAAGGTGCTCGACGGCGTTACTACGGAGATCATCGGCAACTGCGGGATGTCGCCGTTTCCGCAATCGCCGGAGGTGGTCGCCCGGCGATGCGACAATCCGGATCATCAGATTCAGCCGAGCTGGACGTGCTTCGAGGAGTTCGCCGCGCGGCAGGAGGAGATCGGCACGTCGATCAATCGCGGCATCCTGGTGGGCCACGGCAACCTGAGAAGATGCGTGGCGGGAGACAACGGCAGGGCGCTCTCGGCCGATGAGCATCGAAGAATGGCGCGACTGCTTCGCCGCAGCCTCGATGCCGGGGCGCTGGGGATGTCGTCGGGCCTTATATATCCGCCGGGATGTTTTTCGACTCGGGCCGAGATGCTGCCGCTGTGCCGAATCGTGCGGGAGTACGACGCGATCTACTCGACGCACGTCCGCAGCGAGGGCGACGCGCTCGAGGCGGCCATATCGGAATGCTGCGACGTTGCCGCTGAGGCGGGCGCAAGGCTGCAGATATCGCATCTGAAAACAGGGGGCAAGCGAAACTGGCACAAGATCGAATGGCTGCTGAACGAGCTTGAGCGGCGGCTGGAGGCGGGCGTCGACCTCGCCGTCGACAGGTATCCGTACGTTGCGTCGTGCACGGACCTCGATGCCCTCCTGCCGACGTGGGCCGTCGAGGGCGGTGCCGAAGCGGAACTGGCACGGCTGGCGGATCCCGACATCAGGGCCAGGATGATTCCATCGCATTGGGACGCCGACTACTGGCGGCGCGTGATGGTCTCGAGCATAAGCACCGACGCCAACAAGCACCTCGAAGGCAAGACCATAGCGGAAATAGCCCAAGCACGCGGCTGCGAGCCGGCCGACGCGCTCTTTGACATCATCCTCGAAGAGAGAACGAAAGTCTCGACGATCCTTTTTTCGATGTGCGAGGAGAACCTCGAGCGCATTCTCCGGTTTCGGATGACGGCCATCGGCTCGGACGCATCGGTGCGTGCAGTGAACGGGCCTACTGCAATCGGCAAGCCGCATCCGCGCGCGTTTGGCACGTTCGCGCGCCTGCTGGGCGTGTACGTCCGCGAGCGGGGCGCTCTCGACCTGCCAACGGCCGTCCACCGCATGACCGGCCTGCCCGCCCGGCGGCTGAGGCTGAAAGATCGCGGGGCCGTTCGCTGCGGATCGTTTGCCGACGTCACCGTCTTCGATCCCGAAGCGATCATCGACAACGCAACTTTCGCTGATCCCTGCCAATACTCGAGCGGCGTTGTTCACGTGGTAGTAAACGGCGTGCATACGGTTGCCGACGGGCGCCACACGAAGAAGCTTGGCGGGCGCCTGCTGCGCCGATAATTTGGCCTGCACCGCCCGGCATCCATGCCGAAAAGGCAATAGCCTTGGAAACGGGCAATTGTGGAAGGAGGCCCAAAATGAGGGACAAGGGATTTCCGGCAGCGCTGGCGGCTTTGGCATTGTGCATGCTTGCCGGTTGCGGCCATACCGCGCTCAAGACCTACCCGCGGCCTGAGCGTTTCAGTAATTTTCTCGAGTTGTCCGTGGGCAGCCCGGCGCCGGATTTCCAGCTTCGAGACATCAACGGCAACGCCTGGCGGCTCGAGGATCAGAGGGGAAAGATCGTAGTCGTGCAGCTTGCGTCGGCCACCTCGCCCTCGTTTGTTCAGAACCTCGACGATTTTCAGCGCGAGATCCTTGCCAGGTATCTGGCCAACCCGGATGTCATCTTCGTGTACGTGTTCAGCATCGAGGCACACCCCGAGCTGCTCACTCACGCCGAGCGACGCGAGATGGGCGAGAACTCGTATCAGTATTCGCTCGCGTCGGCCCGGCGCTATTATTACACTCTCAAGTTCAAAGACCGGGGCAAGTATGACGTGAGCGGAATGATCCCCGCCGCCACCAACATTGCGTTGCTGGTGGACACGATAGACGGCGCCGTTGGCCTCACCTATGGCTACGGGCGGGGCGGCGCGACCAACCCTGCATTCCTGATAGACGCAGACGGCAAGCTGGCCGCCAAGGCGCTCAACGCGGCCGATTTCCTCTCGCCCACCGGCTTTCTTGCCGGGAATCTGCCGTTGATGCTTGCGACGAGGATCAAGTAGTCCTTCCTTGCAAGAACAAGTGTAATCACGAAATGCGATTGCCCCCGGGCGTCTTTTTCTCTCCCGCACGTAAAATCTCTTTACACTGCCGTAAACCCCTTTGCATAATGATAACCTCTTGCAATAACACGACTTACGTGTGTTGATGGCCGGGGGTGTTGCGAATTCTGAACATTTCGCGCTCGCTCCTATTCTCGTCATATAGAAAACGCATAGCCTTAAGTCGTGGCCGCACAGGGGGTTACGAATTCCGACCGGCGTTTTTTGCGTCCTCTGGCACACAATTTGCTCTCTCTGAATGCCGAGTAGCTTCGGGCTGCGGAAGGCTCCTGCTCTTACGCACCCTTGCACATTGGAGCACGCCCGTTTGTGATGGCGGCCGTGCATTGTGTGTAACGTCCGCACTGCCAAAAACCGAGCAGGTCTTTCGCTGCCCGGAGCACTCAAGACCCGGCCCGGCCAAGCGGCCCGCAAAGAGCAGAAATCGACGGCGCGGTCGACCGATAACTATAACACAATCGCAGCAACGTTTTCCGGGCCGTTTGCCGTCGTAATTCTTTTGATAATCGAATGTGATGGCCCTATAATACGGGCTAAGTTGTTTTCCGGCCAAAGGGAACGCAGCCGTATGAAGATGCTGAAGAAACTTCTGACGAGCACTCGGGCTCAGAGCACGGCTGAGTATGCGGTTATCGTTTTCTTTTGCGTGCTGGCCGGGCTGCTTTTCGTTTATGTTTTTGCCGGGGCGATGGCAACCCATCATTCCAATGTGAGCAGCGTTATTTGTCTTCCGGTGCCGTAAAGAAAGCGGCACGGCAACTTGAGATAAGGAGATTTTGTTATGCGTAATTTGATTTGGAGATGGCCACAGCGTACATTCAGGCGCGGCCAGGCGCTCGCCGAATACTCGATCATCGTAGCGATTGTCGCCATAGCATCGATCGCGGTTGTCACGGTGTTTGGCAGGACGATAAGGGAGCTGCTGTTTGCTTCTGCCGAGCAGCTCGCGGGCGACGAAGACGCCACTGTCGACAACAAGACCTCCGGCCAGGACGGCTCGGTGGACACCGACATCAACGACTGGTGAGATGGTTGCCTGCGGGCACCGGGTGGAGTGCTGCCTTGGATTACGCTCTTACCGTTACCTTTGCCCGCGAGCTGGGGTTGTTTGTCTTGCTGATCGTGGCGACGTTCACCGACATCGCCTACGGCAAGATCTACAACTGGCTGGTGTATCCGGCGATTGTGCTGGGCGTGGTCCTGGCGTTTGCCGGGCAGCTTGCCGGGGCGGGCCCGCCGGGCGCGATGCAGTCGCTTGTGGGCATGGTTGTGGCGGCCGGGCTCTTCGGTTTTTTCTTCGCCCGCGGTTGGATGGGCGGGGCCGATGTGAAGCTGGCCGCCGCGATCGGAGCCCTCAAGGGCATTGAGTTCTTTGTACAGGCGCTCATATTCATCACGCTGGCCGGCTTCATGCTGGCGGTGATCGTGCTGATATGGCGCTGCAGGTTCATTGAGACCGTGAAGAATTGCCTGGTCTTTTTCTTCCGGCCCAAGAAGCTTGCAAAGGAGATGGAGGCCGCCGGCCGAACGCCCGACCTGATACCCTACGGCGTGGCGATGGCGTTTGGCACGATGTGCGCGTGGATACTCGAGCATTGGTATGAGATAACCGGAGGCTGAAATGAAAAGAATATTGCAGCTTTTCAAATCATCCGACGGGCAGGCCATGGCGGAGTTTGCCGTGGTCTTTCCTGTGCAGTTGCTCTGCACCCTCGGGATCATCCAGTTTGCGCTGGTGCTGGTTGCGCGCGATGTTGTGAACTACGCGGCTCAGGCGGCGGCCCGCGCCGAGTTGGTAGGCGAAGACACACAACGCGCCGCAGCGATGATCTGCAGCACCGTTACCGGCGCCACACTCGGCAAACGCGACGTGCGCCTCGAGCCCGGGCTTGGCACAACCGCCTGGGAGCAAACCGATACGCTCGGAAGCTCGGTGTCTTTTCCCGGCTGGTCCGAGCCGATCCCCGGGGTAACGGGGCGGCCGGGCGACGACATCGTGCTGCCGGGATGGGGCAAGCTGCAAGGCTCGGCCCACGCGCTGCTGAAAACACATACACACACAGCAATTGCGCACGACGACGATTCGGATTTCGTTGAAGTGCAGGTCTTGTACGAGTACGAGCTGATTATTCCCGGGGTGAACTGGGTATTCTCGAGCCATCGCATCGGCGGCAACCCGCACCTGGGCATTGTCCGTACCGCGCGCGCCCCCAGAAACTGGGCCGCCGACGCCATAGGAAAGGAACCGTACCAGCACCCCGAGATACCGGACATGGAGGACGACGACCCATGAGCAACTCCCGGCGATCAGATCTTTCTTTCGGTCGTTTTTTCCGGCGGCTGCATCGAGGCGAGGAAGCCCAGGGAATGGTCTTCGGGGCGATTTCGCTTTTCATGCTGGCCGCGTGCATCGGGCTGGTACACAACAGCGGCGTGATCACGAGCCGCCGCATCGAAACGCAAAACGCCGCCGATGCCGCAGCATACTCCGGATCGCTCGTCACGGCCAATATCATCAGCGACGTAGCCTGGATGAACGACGGCATGGCTTACGTATACTATAACATGATGCGCTACGCCGTGGACGTGACAATCTACCGGACCATAGCCGAGATGAGAGACCACAACAAATGGATGTGGATGGACGGCAGAATCCGGAAGCGAAACGACTATCTCGACCCG
>JABMSA010000183.1 GCA_013202185.1 Planctomycetota bacterium | reverse complement strand
AGATAATGCTCATCGCCGCGATGAACCCCTGCCCCTGCGGCCTCTACGGCAGCAGCCGCCACCGCGACTGCAAGTGCGAGCCCTTCGAGGTGAAGCGATACAGAAACAGGATCAGCGGGCCGCTGCTCGACCGCATCGACATCCACGTCGACGTGCCGGCCGTGGCGTATCGCGATCTCAAGAGCGACGACGGCGGAATCGCATCGCAGCAAGTGCGCGGTATGGTCACGGCTTCACGGCGCCGCCAGACCGAACGGTTCGACGGCACGCTCATCACCGCCAACGCCATGATGACGCCGAAGATGATCAAGAAGTACTGCGTCCTCGACGAGTCAGGCGAGAAGCTCATCGAGCAGGCGATGAGTGCGCTGGGGCTGTCGGCCCGCGGCTACACCCGCCTGCTCAAGGTCGCCCGCACGATCGCCGACCTCGAAGGCGCGGACAACATCGCCCAGCATCACATCAGCGAGGCCATAAACTATAGAGATATGTACGGCAATCGAAGGTGGTGAGGGGGAAGCGGAACAAGCACTCCCCCCACGCATGCCGCGAGGGCCAGGCGCTTCCATACGTCTGGCCCTTGCGGTTTTCGCCCTGTGGCCTCCGCCCCCTCTCCTGCCGACTGACGCCGGTCTCAGGCTTCAGGCTCCTCGTCCTCCGCCGGGCGGTCTGATTCCTCTTCAGGATGCTCGTCCGGCAGGTCTTCGTCCTCCTCCATCTGTCCGAATGGGTCCTCTGTGTCTCCAAAGTCGTCGATCGGATTGTCAAGGTCCTCGTCCGGGGGCCGGCTGTCGTCCGGGGGCTGGTCGTCTTCGCCGTCGGCATTCCGCTTTCGGCTGCAGACCTTGCGCACGGGGCCGGCGACCGTCAGAACAAGAAACGCCAGGATGAACAGCCCGCCGGTGTAGAGCCAGTTGCTCGCCGTGCGGGGCGGGGCGGCGCGCTTGGCCGCGAACGACACTTGCATCTCGGCGTTGGTTTCCACCTGCAGGGGCCGCTCAAACT
This sequence comes from Planctomycetota bacterium, assembly GCA_013202185.1. Lineage (GTDB taxonomy): Bacteria > Planctomycetota > PUPC01 > JABMSA01 > JABMSA01 > JABMSA01. Next base: position 9,236 of record JABMSA010000183.1, on the reverse strand, counting down.
GAATGAGCTTGCCCTTGAGGGGCGTGTTGATGATCAGGTGCGTGGCTTGTCCGGCGGCGACTTCCTGCCCGCCGATTATCCCCTCGGTGATGAGGTCGAGGTTTTCGCTGTCGTCCTTGCCCAGCGAGTTTCGCAGGCTTTCGGCTTCGGCCTGGCTGAAGTTCTCGCCCAGGTCTGGTTTGCCCTGTGCCTGTGCTTCGGGCACGTTGTTGCGCCGGCGCAACTGCTTGCGCCCCTCGAGGAGCCCCACCAACACCTGCTGGCGCTGGAGGTCTTGCAGTTGCACGCGGGCGTCTTCCTTGAGTGCGGCGTCGGACTGCGAATAGTTGTATGCATTTTCGAACGCCTGCCTGGCCTTGTATTGCTCGCCCCGCTGCGCCAGGCGATTTGCCTGGTCCTGGTAGCTCTTCGCCTTCGCGATATCTTTCTCGTTTAAGTCCTGCACCTTGCGATCGTACGCGCTGATGTCGTAGTGGAGTATCTGCTTCCGATTCAGCACCTCCTCGTTGACGGTAAGCGTGCCGCCGAAGTCGAAGTACTCGAACGTCTCGGGCATGTAAAGCTGCCACGACACGTTCCTGAGCGGAAGGTCGAACTTCGGCCCGTCGAACATCTGGCTGTTGGGCTGCCAGACGTTGCCCGCCGGCATTGCGTAGATCAGCTCGACGTCGACGGGCAGCTCGCCCGACGCCGCCTGCGCGAGCGGCACGAGCAGTGCGTTGTTCTTTCCGTTTGTCGGCGCTTTTCTCGAGGGGGTTATCGAGCGCCGGTTCACGAGCAGCGACCATATCTCGGCGCCCGGCGGGAGGGTGGTCTCGAGGTGGCGCTTGTCGTTCACGTTCAGTTGCATCCTCACCTGTGTGATGCTCTCGCCGAACTCGTTGACGACGGTGACGATTGAAGTGTGGTTGACTCTGGCCTCGAGGAGCGCCGCCGCATCGTGGCGCGTCGCCGAGAACGAAAGCTCCCAGTTGGGCCTGCTGCTCCGGTAGCAGAACGCCGCCCCCGACAGGTCGCCGGCGCCGAACCCGCGCGGCAGGCTGCGGGCGTCGTGTACCTCCAACGACGGCCCCGCCACAAGCGTCGACAGCTCCACCCTGTCCGTTGCGTACACCACCACGTGGCCGCGCTGGAGGTCGGCGCCGAGCGCTCGGGCGGGCGGAATCCTCGCCTTGCCCGCGGTACGGTCAAACTGCGTTTCGTAGTTGATCTTGAGCAGGTATGGCCGGTCGAACCACTTGTGTGCCAGCTCTACGCGCCAGCGTCCCGGCCGGCCTTCCACTTCATCACGCCGGGCGATGTCGGGGCCGGTGATCCGTGGCTTTCCCCTGGCTTCTGCGGGCATCTGAAACTCGAAGACCTTTGTGCCGGCATTGTGGAGGCGGTAGCGCAGGTAGTGCGTGTGCCGCACGAAACCCTCGGTGACCCTCGCCACGTGAAGAAACTCGACGTTGACGCGCGGCTCGAGGACCTCCGTTTGCACCGTGAGCTGCCAGTCGGGCTTTAGGAGCTTGAAGGCGAGTGTTCCCTGTTGCCGAATGCCTTCGTCGACCGGGTTCAGCTCGCTTACGCCCTGCCTGCCGCTGACGAGCAGCCGCACGCCCCGGGCCGATGAAATGAGCACGCGGCCGGTGTGCTTCAGCTCGCCTTCGACGGTTACACGTGGCACTGTTATCTGGCGGGGCAGCTCGACCTCCGGCCGGCTGAGGGCGAGCTTGAGTGCGACCTGGCCGAGTGTGCGGCTCTTGAAATGCGCCTGCACGGTGCGGCGCAGCCCGCCGGCGTCGTTTTCATCCCAATGGCTTATCTGGGCGGCGCCGAGCGCGTCGATGTCGTATCCGTCGGGCAGGGCCAGCACCACCGAAAACACACCCGCCTTGGCGATCTCGATCATCAGCTCGCAGTTGTACACCAGGCGGTCGTCGGCGATGTCAAACACCGAATTCTCGCGCGTGCGGATTTCGGGCTGTACCTCCATGACGTCGACGGCGAGGGGCTTGTCGGCCTTGACAACGCGATATGCATGGCGGATGTCCGCTGGCTTTACGGCCGGCCACGAGGCGAGCAGTGCGGCGGCATCGCGCGCGAAATCGTCGACGTTCATTTTCTGCGGGTGATCCGTCACCGCAATGTAGGCGGTTGCAGCGGTTGCGATGCCAAGGCTGCCGCCCTGCGCGGGGGCATCTTCCACCTGGAGCGCGCCGATGGCCGCCGAGTAGGGCGTGCCTTCGGCCGAGATCTGAGTGGTGACCGTGAGGACGTATTCGTCGCGTGCGGCGGCCGACAGCTTGGCCTCGAGCAGGCGTTTGGCGGGGTCGAAACGCCACGTTCCCAGGCCCTCGCCCTCTGCCGCGGTAACGGTCATGCCTTCCGGAATCGTCACCTGGATGTCCTTCAGCTCGCCCTGGGCTATCTGGAAATGAACCCGATGCCGCCCCTCGACGAGCCCCGTGTCGAAGAGCATCACGCTGGTTACCTTTGAGAAGAAAGTTGTTGTCTCAAGCTCCACCTGCCGTGCTCGCGGCTTCCAGATGAATGCGGCGTCGTCGCCCGGGCCGAGTATCGCGCGGGCGATCGTCGAGCCTTCCTTTTCTTCGCGTGTGAGCCTGATTGCGGTGGGCGCTTCGATCTGCATGCCGGGCTCGGGCACGGTTAGCCGCACCTCGTTTGTGAGTGCTACGGGAACGTGTATGCTGAACGCTCGGCGGCCGTCGTCGTCGGCTTTCGGCAGCGGGCTCACCAGCTTGAGGTCGATCTCGTGCCGGCCCTTTTTCCTGATCGCCAACACGTAGTAACCGTCCTCTACCTTTATGCTGATGTCTTTTGTCAGTTGATCTTTGGAGAGCAGAATTGCGGAAGTTTTCGCCACGGGAAAACGCATGGGTTTCTTCACATCGAGCAGCAGCTTCATGTCGACGGCCATCGAGTCCTTCTCGGCGGTCAGTTGGCACTCTACCCGCTCCATTTCGACGAGCATCGCGTGGACCCTCGGCGGTACTGCGGGCGTGGTGCTGCAACCGGTGGCTATGAATGAAAGAACAAGCAGGAGCGCCGCAGCCGCAGAGGGCACCCGCGCGGCGGCCGGGCGGCGCACCAACACCCGCACAACGAACCACAGCGCTGCGAGCGCCGGCAGGCCCCAGGTGAACAAGTGGCTCAGCGGCAGCACAAATACCGAAAACCGGCCGGCAGCACACACCAGCCCGGCGAAGCCGAGCGCCGCAAGTGCCCTGCGCAGTTGCCTGCGTTGCGTGCCGGCTGCAATAATCAAACATGCGATCGAAGCGACAGGTATAACTGCCGAGCCCATGAACGTGGCGTTCGAGCGCCATGCGGGCACGATGCACGCCGATACTTCCAGCGGAGATTCGTAGTCCGTGCCGAGCACCTGCGTGAATCGCAACGTCCTCAACTGGTCGGACTGCCCAGCGCCTGCCGCGAAGTGGGGGGCGCCAGTGGCATACAACCCGACGATGATCAGCACTGCCAAGCCCACAACCACGAGCGCGTGCGGCACCAATCTGCGCTTGAGCAGCACCAGCAGCAACAATGCGATCACCACACTGCCGGCGTAGAAGGGTGCGTCGGTGCGACTCAGCCAATAGGCGGCCGACGACCAACTCGAGAGCACGCTTCGCATCAGGACCGAAATGTCGCCCTGCCTCACATTGCGGATCTCGGGAACCATGTTCGCGCCGGCGCCGCTGCCGGGCAGAATCGCCCAATCTCTGGGCGCCGTTATGTGCCAGTTTGCGAAGGTTGATCGAATCTGATTCTTGGGCGCGACCAGCGTGAAGACCCCCGACCAGCCGAGCTTCTTGTGCGTGAATCCGTACTCAAGCTCGACGGTCGCGGGCCTGTTCGGGTCGCGATAGCGCGGCAGCGGGATCATCAACAGACCCGAGTCCTTGTCGTATGAGGCAGTCACGCGGACGCGCCGCTCGGCGCCCCTGGGGCCCTGCTCGATGATATGGGAGCTCCACACGGGCGCGCCCTCGGGTATCGAGAGGCCGAGGAACTGCCTGGATGAGTTTTTCACCTTGTAGCGGATCGTCGTAACCGATTCCGTTTCGCCGTCTTCGCGCACGTCGACGTCGGTGCTCAGCTCCATCACCTCTACAACCGCCGCCAGCAGCGCGGTGTGCTCGTAAGCGGTTATGGTAAGCGAGTGGCGGTGGGGGGCGTCTACGTACTTGTATGTTTTCAGGATCGGGGCGTTCACGAGCAGCCTGTAGTGGGCGGGCACTTCGTCTCGCTTGATCGCGAGGAGGTTCTCGCCGGTGGGGCCGCCGGGTGTCAGCTCGACGTTGAGGTGGCTGCCGACGACTATGTAGCCGGTTTGCGTTTCAACTCGGTCGCACTCCACGCCTCCGATGAGCACTCTGCCGCCGTCCTCGTAGCGCTGGTTGTAAGTGATGCCGAGGTTGTAATCGCCCACGATCTTGCGCTGCAGCTTCACTGTCCAGCGTTCGTCTTCGTTGCTCCATCGGCTCACGTCGCGCCCAACAAACTCGACATCCCCGAGTTCCTTCGGCAGGCGGAAATAAAGCTCGTCGATCGGGGCGCCGGTAATGAAATACGTGAGCGCTACGCTCCCATACAGCACACCGTCGCCAACCGAAACCAGGTGAAACCCCTCGACGCCCACGCTCGACGGCTCCTTGTGAGACGTCAGCGCCAGCGACCAGCCCCCGCTGCGGAACCGATACGCATATTGCGCGTCGGGCACCAGCATCGGCACCGAGCCGGTGTGTACTTCGCGCAGCCCGGTCTGCGCGGGCGGATCAAGCTCCACGCCTTTCTCGGCAACAACAACAATGTAGCCGCGTTCGTTCTTCGCCCCGCGTACCGACAGCCCGGCGAATGTCTCCTGGTTGTCGAGCGGGCTCTTGCCCAGCTCGAGGCGCATCTTAACGAGCGTGCGGCCGAGCAGGGGCCGGCGCAGGCGGACGTCCACCTCCTGCACGCCCTCGTCTCCGGCTGGCTCGCGAACGCTGTAGTCATCCTTCTCCACGTCCGCGCCCGAGACGTCGGCCACGGCGATGCCCGCCGGCACCTCGATGAGAATGCTGCGTATCGGTGCGTCGCGGACGTCCAGTTCCAGCTCGACGTCCACCGTCAGGTCATCCTCGCGAACGGTCATGACCAGTCGTTCGGACGCATCGTAAGAGGGCACGATGTCGTCGAGCGAAAGGCTCAGTTGGTAAGGCAGTGCCGCGTAGGAATAGCAAAAGGCCTTTGCGGTGGGGAGGCGCCGGGGATGCTCGCGATCGAGCAGGATGCGCGGGAAAGCCGACGCGTCAACTTGCGACAGGCCGCTGGTCTTGTCGACGAGAAGATGAATGGCGCTGTTGGTGCCGATGGCGAGGTGTCCGCCGGTGCGGGCGTTTTGCGGGCTTATCAGCGGCAGGGAAATGGCTGCGGGGAACGCGGGCAGTGCCATCTCCGAGAGCACCTGGAGGCCGTATTCCTTTGTTTGCGGGCGGTTGAGGATAACGGCGAGCTTCTGTGCGTCGCCGTCTTTTGTGATGCGCCAATCGCGAATCTGCCTGCCGCGCACCTGCGTAACGCTCAGCGACGCGGGCACCGCAAACTCCATCTCAGTGAGCTTGCCCTGTGCGATGTCAAAAGCGAAAAGAGTGTCGAGCCTCATCGCGCCCGCTCCGGCCGTGGCGATGGTATTGGCCTCGCCGGTGAGCACGAGCTTTGCATCGAGTTCGGCGACCTGCGGTTTCCACACTACCGCAAACGGCAGCCCGGTGCCGAGGATCGCCGTGATGGCAAGCTCGTCGTCTTCCACGCTGCGCACCACGCGCAACGCCCCGGGGAATAGTATCTCGAGGTCGGTGCGGTCGGCCCTAAGCTCCAGCTCGCGGACCTGCGACGACGGTATCGAAAAGAGGCATTGGCGCCACGGGCCGTTCTCGACGAGGCTGGGCCGGGCGGCAAACGTAATGGCCGCCTCGTGCACCCCGCGCCGGTCCCATTTCATGAAATATGTTTTCGTGCCGGGGTCGTATCGCATCCGGCGCTTGTCGGTAGACTTCTTGACATTGTCCAGCACCACGCCGCCAAGGACCAGGGGTATCTCGACGTTGCTCTTCTTGGTCGTGGCTGTAAGCTCCAGCGAAAACGTGATGTTGCGCCCCTCGATGCGGCCCTTGAGGCGAACGTCTGTGACCTTCACTTCCTCGGGATCGAGCGGTGCCACGAGGTCGGGCAGCGGCTGCGGCTCGGCCTGCACGGGGGCCTGCCGGGCGAATTGCGCCTGGCCCACCTCTGCATCCGCCGCATCGGCGCACTGCGCGATTGCGATCGCCAGGACGATTCCGAAAACCCGAGTTGCTGAACTATGATGTGTTTTCATTGTCCGATCCTCTTGCTGAAGTGATCTTGTGCCAAAGAAGTATCCGCATGTAACATCTGAGACGAGCCACCGGCTCGTCTCTACGATGGCACGCCCGCCGCTTCTATCTAATTGTAACGTCAGCCGCCGCGAAGGTTCGTAACAGGTTTGTAACAACCGGGCGGCACCTGCCATTTGTCACTGTGCCCTGGGCAGGCCCCTGGCACGGGTTGCAAGGTTCAGCAGTTCGCTTACTCGCTGATCGAGCGGCAGCTCGGCGGCCACGTGTTCTACTATGCTCTTCACGCTGTCGAGGCTTCCGCCTTGGGCGTGTTCGCTTTGCCGGAGGATTTCGGCAAGCTCTGCTGCTGCTGCCGCGAGGTAAAGCCGCGGGGCGGCCCGCACCGTCTGCCGACGGATCAGGCTGCTCTCGAGGCGGCTCGAGATCTCTTCGATCTTGTTGGTGTCGAGGTTGCGGTAACGCACGTAAACCGTGCCCAGGTCGCGGGGCTTGCAGCCCTTTGCGGGCCCGAGCAGCTCCAGCTCGTATAGGGCCGTGGCCGATTGACCGCTGCCGACCTCGCCGGCGTCGATTGCGTCGTTGCGGAAATCCTTGTCGGCCACGTCGCGGTTCTCGTAGCCGACCAGGCGGTAGCGCCGCACGCGCGCGGGGTCAAACTCGACCTGAATCTTGGCGTCGCCGGCGATGGTCTGGAGGGTTGCCATCTGGTCGACGAACACTCGCCGGGCTTCGCTGCGCGATGCAATGAACGCATAAGTGCCGTCGCCCTTGTTGGCGAGTTTCTCCAGCAGTTCGTCGTTGTAGCTGCCCGTGCCGAATCCGATGCTCGTGAAGCTGATGCCCTGTTTCTTGAAGGCCTCGACCTGCCCGAGCATGTCGTCGGCGTCGGTGAGGCCGATGTTGGCCATGCCGTCGGAGCACAGGATCACGCGGTTGATCTCGCCTGCCCGGAATTCTCGGGCGGCCACCGCATAGCCAAGCTCCACGCCTTGGAGGAGGTTGGTCGAGCCGCCGCATCGGATGGAGTTCACGGCGGCGAGCATGCGCGGTTTGTCGGCGGCCGGCGCGCCCTGCAGCAGCAGGGTGGCGCCGCTGCCGAAGGTCACCAGCGACACCCGGTCGCGCTCGCCCAGTTGCTCGGCGAGGAGCGCCAGCCCGTGCTGCACCAGCGGGAGGCGGTCGGGCCGGGCCATCGAGCCGGAGGCATCGACAACAAACACGAGGTGGGCCGGCTTGCGGCCTTCGCGGCCGAGCGCACGCCCCTGCACGCCGATCTTCAGCAGCACCAGCCCGCGCCCGAACGGCGAAGGCATCCCCTCGGCGTGAACGGTGAATACGTTTTCGGTATGCTTCGGGTAGTTGTAGTCGAACGCGTTCACAAATTCTTCCATCCGCACCGACCCGGCCGGCGGGAGGTATCCGCGCCGGATGTAACTGCGGGCCAGCGCGTAAGAGGCCGTGTCCACGTCCAGAGCGAAAGTCGAGAAACGATCCTTGCCGGTCATCACGAACGGATTAACGGGGACGAGCTTGAAGACCGCGGGGGGCATCGGTTCATCATCGGGCAGCTCTTCCTCGACGGTAAGCTCCGGCTTGCTCTCGGTGTCGGTTGTGAGGGCATCCACCGGCGCATTCGCCTGCTTGCGGGCGTCCTGTGTCAGCGCTTCATCAGGCGAGAGCTTGACAAAAGCGGGGGCATCGTCGGGTTCGTCGGCGCGGCCCTTGTCGGCGGCCCTGTCTTTGTGCCAGACAAGCTCGGCGATTCTTTGCTTGTGCAGTCCCTCGGCATCGAGGAACAGCCCGCCAAACTCAGTAACGTTCCGGCCATCCAAATACCCGCGGATTATGGACAAAGTTCTGGCAGCGCGTCCCGGCGCGGTTTCCCACGCGAGCGTTCTTCCAAACTCGCCGTCGAACTCCCTTTCTCGGTCGTGTGCGACTTCGCCGGTGCGAGTGTTGGGCAACGAGAGTACATCTATAACGCCTGCCATGTGCCCGCGCTTGCCACGGACGGCCACGCCGGCCTCTTGGCCCCAGGGCGCCTGCTCACTCGGTATGCCGAACTCGTCAAGCCGGCCGTCTTTTGGGGAGACTTTCCGGGCCATACGATAATCCGAGCGCTTCTTTCCCAAAAAGCCGAAAAGGCCGCCGGATTTCTTTTTTTCGCTTTGGCGCGGTGGCGTTTCGGAGGCTTGGGGAGGATCGAAAGCGACACTCCCGTCGGACCACATGACAGAAGCGTCAGCCCCGCCGTGCCTGCCGGCGCCGCCGCGCGCGATGTCCGATTTGTAATCGGCCATGTCCTTATAACCGATTGTTGTCTCACCGAATGCCTTCGGAACAGTCCCGGGCTGCTCGGGGCGGGGACGGCGAAGTAGTTCTCTTTGTCTGCCGTTTTCCTCGCCGTCTATGGACCTCTTCAGCCTTACGGTCCGCCTCTCGCCTCCCTCTGGGACGGGACCGTCAATAACCGCCCACCCTTCTGCCGAGGCTTTGCCGGGTCGTGGCGGCGGCTTGCGGGCAAGTTGTTTTTTCGACTTTTCGGCCTTGCCCAAGGTATACGAGTTTGACGAGCGGCGCGATTCATCCGCGTCAGGTTGGGCCCGGTCGTCAAACAGCCTGCCGAGCGACTTTCCGCCGGGCAGTGTGCCGTGCCCTTTGGTTATCGCCAGCGGGGGCACCTCAGGCTCTTCCCCCCTAAACCCTTTCAGAAGAACGGTTGGTAGCTCGGCGATAGGCCGCGCCTGCTTGTTAATCTCGGCCAAATTCTCGGAGTAAGGCAGCCGCGCGCCGGCACGGCCGCTCCGCGCCTTCTCGGCCTGCTCCGTCAACTTGCAGCCACCGGTGCTGCCGCTCATGCCGCCGGTT
>JABMSA010000182.1 GCA_013202185.1 Planctomycetota bacterium | reverse complement strand
CTTGGCTGTCTGATCATTTGACAGGCTGGAAGCCTGTCCTACTTAGGCCCAACTATCTCATGGTCCGACGCCCAACCGCTCTTGGAACATTGCAAAAAGATTGGGCGTTTTTGCACACACGTGATTCATAAGTCCCTATCGCACAATGAGATACGGCGCGTCCATTCCGAGCAACACCGATCGTGTCGGGTTTTCCCACACCACACAGACTGAACTCGACCGTCGATTGTGCATATAATACAGTAGGGAGGTCAGAGGACGCGCTTGACGTCCGGACCAATAATATCAGGGCGGTCAGCCATGATAGGAACAATTCTGTCAGAGCGCACGGGCCTCTGGGCCCGGGGGCGTGGTGCACCGTTGATTTCGCTCGTAACGGTTGCCGACGCTGCACTCATAAGGCATCAACTCCGCGCGCTCAAGAACGTGGGCATCGACAAGCTTATGCTGCCCGCCGAATGCCCCGAGCTTCGAGAGTACCTCGACAACCATCACACTGAAGACGTTGAGATCACGTTCGGCAACAATGCGGGCCGCGAGCCGCTGCTTGTGCTGGCGGCCAATGCACTGCCGGGCCGGGGCTTGCGCCGCCTGCTCGAGTACCACGCAACATCGGATGCCCAACTTACCGTCGCGGTCCCGGCGCATGCCGGCCAACCTCTCGGAATCTACACCGTCCGGCACGGAACGCCGCTGCATTCCAACCCCGAACTCCTGCGGGAGGCCGACGCCAACCGGCTCGATGAAAACGCCGACAGCTTTGTGCTCAGCGACAATAGCATTCGAGTCCGGACCGTCGCCGATTACCTGGAGGCTACACGGATGCTGCTTGCCACACTGAGGCAAAACAGCCGGGGGTTGCGTTGCATCGACGATGGTATCTGGACGGACGGCACGGCATTCATTGATCCCGACGCCCACTTGACCGGCGACGTGTTGCTTTCGGACAACAGCTCTGTGGCGGCAGGGGTCACGCTTGTTGGCCCGGTCGTTCTGGGCCGGGGTGCAATGGTATGCCGCAATGCTCACGTGGAAAGCTGCGTGGTGTGGGCGGGAGCGGCGATCGGCTCCAACGCCCGGCTCACACACTCGCTCGTTACCGAATGCTTCACTATCGCCCCCGGGGCCGTATTTGACCATTGCGTGAGCATCGACAGGACCGGCGCCAGGCGGCTGCCGTTGGATCCTTCCACCTACATCGTTCAGTACTCGCCGCGCGGCCTGGAAGCAGAAACGACACACCGGTGACGTCCGATGCCATTTTACCTTTCATGATTGAAAAACAACGGCAAGCGGGTATAATTGACACCATACGGATATCTCAACAGGCATACGGACCGGACAGGCCACCACAATGGGAATACTCCGGAAGAAGCTGAAGCGCGCCTACATCCGGATCGTCACGGCGAAGGGCTCGCCACAACAGGTTGCCGCCGGGCTGGCCCTTGGTGTTTTTCTGGGGATGGCCGTGCCCTGGGGCCTTCAGATAGCCGCCGCCGTGATCGGAGCCACCATCCTCAACATCGCCCGCGTTCCCGCGGTCATCGGCGTCAACGTCACCAATCCTGTAACCATATGGTTCCTCTATCCTTTCGCATGGGGCATAGGAGAATGGATCCTGAGGCCGTTCGTCGGAAGCACCCAGCCTCCGATATGGGACAAGATGGAGTATACCTGGGGCGCTTTTTTCAGCTTCGCAGGCGGAGTGCTCTTGAGAATGACGATCGGCGGGGTCTTGTTGGGAATCGTGTTTGCCGTAGTCACTTATTGTCTTGCGTTGCGGGGGCTGATACGTTTCAGAGAAATGGTGAGACAACGCAGGGAGGCCAGGCGCCTCGCGAGGCTCGCGGCACAGGCGCCCGCCGACATCACCCCGCCCGCTCCGCCCACCAAGAAACACCCGGCATCCCCACCTCGCGAAGCGACCACACGCAGTTGATGGGCGCCGCTTCTTCGCTCGCCGCGCCCTGCGTCACGGCGCTTTGGCCTCTCGCCGAATACTTCGTTACAAATCGTTACGTCGAGCTGGATGCTTTTTCCGGCTGTCGTACGGTGTTAAAAGTTGCGCCGGGTGAAATAATGAGGTACAATGTACATAGAAGGTCCCATGCCTGACAGCGGACATTCGGAGGAAACAAGATGCCGCGTCTGTGTTCACGGACCGCCGCGTGCCTGTCGGTTGCCATTTTCGTTTCGCTGCACGCTGCACGCGCCGATGACTACGTTTATGAAGCCATAAACCAGCCTCGTCTGCGACAGTTCAATATTGTGGCCGAGATGACCGCCCTGTCCGACGATCCCTCCGCCTCGATCCTGCTGGGCGTCCGCAACAAAGACAATTGCTACCGGATCGACTTTACCCGCAGCTCGACGCGAATCGTGAAGATCGAGATGGGAAGAGAAATCCCCATCGGCAGTTCGTCCGACAAGGGCCTCACCGGCAAGGAGGCCCATGCCATAGTCGTGAAGCGCCGCCGGCTCGCGATAACAGTCGCACTCGACGGCGAAGTCGTCGCCGAAGCATACGACGATACCTTCCGGCGCGGCAGGGTCGGCAAGAGGCTCAAGAAAGGCACCGCAACGCTCGACGGCGCCAAGGCATACGACCGTGGCGAGGTGCACGCCGGCGACGACTTCATGACCGACAAGGCAGAGGACTGGAAACCGGTAACGGGAAAGTGGACGACGCTCGCCGAAAAAGACCCCACGCTCAGCTCCAACCCATTCAAATACTCGGGAACAAGCGACGCAGCACCGGCACTGGCCGCCATGATAAAAGCCGGCTCGAGCAGATGGGACAACTACTCCGCCAGCGTTGCCGTGCGAGACAACACCGGCGCGCCGCTGGGCCTGGCCTTCTATTACCTTGATGCAAACAATTACCACCTCTTCAAGTTGAACAGCAGGGAAAGCCAAACCCCGACAGTGCAACTGCTCAGAGTGCGCAACGGCACCCAAGCCCTGCTCGCCCAGGCCGACTGCTATTACCTCAAGGGCCAGTTTCATCGCATCCGCGTAGACATCGACGGCACAACGGCAAAGGCGTTCATCGACGACAACAACATCCTCACGGCGACTGACCAGCACCTCGTCGGCGGCTCCATAGCCCTCTACACCGAATCCAAACGTCAGACCGTGTTCGACGACGTGATCGTCCGCGACCCAAGCCAAGGCCACTTCAAAGACGACTTCGAGTTGGCGCGCCCGGGAACCTACCTCGAGCTCGGCGGCAAGTGGAACGCAAACAGCGGCGTGATCACCGGAACCGCAAAGGGCCCCGCCAAGGCGGTAACCGGAGATACACAGTGGCGAAACTGCGTGCTGTCGTGCGATATCCACCCACGCGCAACCGGCGCCGCCGGCCTCGCCTTCTACTACCAGGACGAACTCAATTACTTCCTCTACCGCGCCACGGCCAACGGAAAGCGCGAGCTGATCCGCTACTTCGATGGCATCAAGAAGGTGCTGGCGTCCGTCGACCGGCCGCTCGCCGACAAGCCCGAGCGCACCGTCATATCAAACATGGGCGGCCTGATAACGCTCAGCATCGACGGCGAGCAGATCGCCGACGCCTTCGACCCGGGTCTCTCCGAAGGTCAGATCGGGCTGTACGTTGAAGACTGCACCGCATCCTTCAGCCGATTGGACCTGACAACGCCTCTGCCGCCGGAGCCCGCGATGTCGGTGACCGATGCCTTCGAGCACGAGAAGGAGATGGAGGTCTTCATCGCCGACTGGACACCCTCGTCCCGACCCGACAACTATGGCCGAAGGTGGTGGTGGTATCGCGCCGGCCTCTTCGGCGACGCCTCAGTTGAACTCGATATGACCAAAGACACAGTCGACAACACCTCATTCCAACTTGCCCTGGCCGCCGGGTCCGACGGACCAACCAGCGGCAGCCCGGCCACCGGCTACACGCTGAGCGTCTGGAAGGCCGACTACTGGCACATGGCTATCTCGCGGCAAGGCAAGGAGATCGCACGAGCCGCCACGGCCTTCAAGCGAAACATCACGAAGCTCGAGTTCTATCGGAAGGGCCGGTACCTTTTCGGCAAGATCAACCGAAAGCTCGAGATCTGGGTCAAAGACGAGCACCCCCTCACGGGCGCGCGCGCAGGCTACGCGCTCGTCCCACCGGAGCCCCCGAATCTCGAGGCCAAAGTTTACAGCCCGAACCTCATCAACTACGACTTCGCGCGCTCGCCCGACGCTTGGCGCACCGCCGCCGGCGAATGGGACATCATGGCCAGATGGTCGTGCGACACCAGGTGGACATGGTTCGGAGGCAAAGCGCGAAACGGACCCGCCGTATCATGGAACAAGCACGCTTTCAACGGAGACTTCTCCGTGGAGATGTGGGGCGCCATACAAATGGACAGCCGCCCAAGAAAAAACTACGGCTACGCCCGCGACATGAACGTCACCATCGCCGCCGACGGACGCGACCTCACATCCGGCTACTCATTCATTTACGGCGGATGGGACAACACGCTCACCTGCCTCACGCGCGAAGGCAAGATCGTCGCCAGGGCATCCGAACCCAACAAACACAAGTTCAGCCGCACCTCCAAAATGCACCGCCGCTGGTGGTACCACAAAATCCAACGCAACGGCGGCACGCTCCGGTGGTACGTCGACAACGAGCTGGTGCTGGAATACAACGACCCCGAGCCGCTCGCAGGCAGCCGCGTTGCCTTGTGGTCGTACGACGTGGGCATAACCGTTCCCCGCGTGCGAATCGGTGCAGAGAAGATCGGCCCGTGGGAGCACCCCGGCAGCGTATCCGCCGCAAAGCCCAGGACCATCTACAACATCATCCCCAAGTTGAAGTAGAAACCGTGCGGCCCCTGCCTGCGCGGCTTTGCATTCGCATGAGGAGAGCCGCGTCCGTGCGGCTCATTTTGATTGCTGCGGATGTCGGTGGCGGGCGGGCCGGCGGTTGTTGTCAGTCTTCCTTTTCGGCCGGTTTGGTGCCCGGCCTCATGATGACAACAACGGGTGTGTCGCGCGGGGGCGCGACTTTTGTGTTGACTGTGTAAACGGTGTCGTCGCCGCCGCCTTCGAGGGGATTGTCGATAACGGTGTAGGGGTCGTGATAGACGGTGGCGACGGATCGGTCGCGATTGGCAACGTAAATGTTCTTTCCGTTCTGGTCTCGCTCGAATCTGGAGCCGACGAATACCCACTCGATGTGCTGCATGGGTTTTTCTTTTTTGACGTCGAAGATGAGGTCTTCGGCTCTTTTGCGAATTGTTTTGCCGTCTTGCTCCCATTGCACTTCGATGATGACGGTGTCGCCGTAGGGTTTTGTGGGGTCGCCCTGGTATTCGGGCCCTCCGCCGGGTTTGAGGCCGAGCAGTATCAGTGAGAGGTGCAGTTGCCAGGGTTCGCCTTTGAGGGCTACGACTGCTTCGTGCTCTTTGCCGCCTTCGGTGCATGCAAATAGCTCGAGCGGCCCGTCTTTGATGCATATGCGCCCGTCGATCTCGATGGTTTTGTTTTCTTTGTCGAGCCGGATGGGCGGCTTGGTTTTTTCTTCGCCTTGATTCTCTTCAGCGGCAAACGCAACAGCCTGCAGGGCGAGCAAGGGAATGAGAATCGATGTGATTTTGAATCGTCTCATTGTTTTTCTCACAGTTCATCGGGTTTTCGATTCGGCCCGGCCTTGTCGGCCGGGGTGAGTACTGTTATCGTCAGTTGCTCTTCAAACTTCAGGAGTTTGTGGGCGGATGGCCCCCGGCCGGTGTTGCTACCAAGCAGGCCTGGCTGCTCCGGGCAATTGCTTCTCCTTGGGGATTGCGGCCGCGAATGCTATTTCCTTGTATCCCACTTTTACGCAGGTGTCGAGCACCCACATGACGCGCTCGTGGGTGGCTTCGGCGTCGGCGTCGATGGTTACGGGCTGCTCGGAGTTGCCGGCGTACATCGATACGAGCCTTGCTTCGAGTTCTGCGATTGACCTGAGGGGGTTGTTGTTGCCTATCTGGTATCCTTTGGTGATTGCTCCCTGGGCAACGCGCACTCTGATGACCAGTTCTTCTTCTTCTTCAATGACAACGATGTTCTTGGGCGGGGGGCCTTTGTCTTTTGGAAGGAATGCGATGAGCTTTCCTTCCGGCTCCTTGAATTTGGTTCCGAGCAGGAAGAAGATGAGCAGTAGGAACGTCACGTCGATCATCGGCGTAAGGTCCATTTCGGCGGCTGATGCATCAGGGTCTCTTTTTTTCCTTTTCACGATCCACCTCCTCCGACGGTAACGTCGCGTTCTTCGATGCCGGTTTTCGACCCGAAGGATATCTTCCATATTTTGTGCTCTACGCACTTGCCCATTATCTTTTGCACGATTTCGAATTGGGTCTTTTTGTCGGCCCTGATGAGGATCGGCGTTTCGGAGAATTTCTTCTTGCCTTCGAGCTTCACGACGAGCCCCAGTATTTCACCGAGGCGGTCGAGGGTAATGTGTTGCCTTCCGAGCAGTATGCGCCCGGTTTTTGTGACGTTGATGGTGTATCGGCCCCGCTCGCCTTCGTCGGGGGTGGCTTGGGTGGTCCTGGGAAGTGTCAGGTCGACTTTTTCCGACTGTGTCATCTCGGTGACGATCATGAAGAAGATGAGCAACTGAAAGACGACGTCTATCATGGGGGTCATGTTCATCTTCTCGCCTTCTTGGGGCTTGCGTTTGACGAGTTTCACTGCGACCTCCCGGTTTTCAGCTTGCAGCCTTCTGGGCTGGACGGAATCTTCTCATCAGGTCGCCGGCGATGACGCCTGCTTCCATGTCCAGCCGCATGACCTTGTTGCGGAAGAAGTGATAGGCCGACATCATCGGTATGGCAACGATAAGGCCCATAACGGTGGTCACAAGTGCCATTGAGATGCCTTCGGCGAGTTGTGCGGGGTTGGCTGTTCCTTGTGTTTCGGCGAGCTTGGCAAATGCCATGATCATGCCGACCACTGTGCCGAGCAGCCCGAGCATGGGTGCGATGGCGGAGATCAGCGAAACGTAGCTTATCTTGTGATGCAGGCTCATGGAGGTTTCTTCGGCGGCTTCGCCCATTGCTTCTTCCATGGTGTCGTAGCCTTGGTCCACCTTGCCGAGGCCCGAGGCGATCACGCGGCTGAGGATGTTGTCTTCCTCTTCGCACAGTTGCATGGCTTCTTCATATTCCTCGCTCTCGAAGAGGTCTTCGAGCTCCACGATGAAGTAGTGCGGCAGGAGTTTGTCTCTGCGTATCGTGATGGCGTGCTCGATGATGAGGGCAAGGCCCGCAAACGAGAGGAGGAGAATGAACAGTCCGATGAGGCCGGATGCCTGGACAAGCGCCCAGACGGTCATTTCCTGGCCTTCGGCGTCGCCTTCGGCGGCGCAGGCTGCGGTGGTCATTCCTACAACCGCAACGGCTACTACTGCTATTATCAGCAACGTCTTTTTCATGCTTTTCACAGCTCCTTTCAGAACAATGTGCCGGGCCGGGCCGGTCGTGTCAGATGGTTCTCTCTTACTTCGGTCGTCCTGCGAGTGTTGTATTCGAACGCAGGCTGCGCCGTGCAGGTTGGGCGTGAATCGCCCGATGTGCTTCAGCGGTAGCCGCGAAATCTGGTCTTGAGTTCTTTGCGCAGTGCGGCTGCATCTTCTTTCTTGCCGATTGCTTCGAAGCAGTTTGCGGCTCCTTTGAGTGCGTGGGCGTATTCGAGGTCTACGCTCTCGGCCATGACGGTTACAACGCGGAGGTATTCCATGAGTGCTTCTTTGTGGCGCTCTTTGCGGCCGGTGTTCTCGAGGAAGGCGTCGCCCAGGCCGTTGTAGCACTGTGCGAGGTCGCGCATGAGGCCGATTTCTTGTTCGGCGCCGGCTCTGTTCATCTGGTCGATTATTTGCCCGATGATTATGCGGTATTCGCTCACGCCTTGCTCTATCTTGCCTGTGGCGATGGTTATCAGGGCTTGTTTCAGTTTCGCCGAGCGGGTCATTTCTATGTAGGTTGGCGGAAGGATTTGCATGAGTGCACTGAGTTTGGATCGGGCTTCGTCGAATTCTTTCTTGCGTATGTGTGCCTCGACGGCCTTGAGCTGTGCGAGGAAGTAGAGGTCTTTGTCGAAGACGGGCCCGCCGGTTGCGGGGTCGACGTCGCTGACGACCCGGAATGATGCAAGTGCCTTCTCGTAATCCTTCTCGCGGAGGTGGATGTCGCCGAGATCGATCTGGGCGTTGGGATAGAACCTGGCCGTGGGGTATTCTTTCATCAGCCGCTCGTAGTGCTTCTTGGCGTCTTTGGTTTTGCCTGCCTGCAAGGAGCAGAAGCCCATGTAGTAGAGGGAGTAGGGCTTGACCCACCATTCTCTGCCTCGGGTAGCCTCGAATGCCTTTTCGTAGGCCTCGACGGCCTGGGCATACTCGTATCTTTTCCTGTGTTCTTCGGCGGCGCGATAGTCGGGTGGCCTGTCGCCAAACATTATCTCTTTCACCCTTGACTGTGGGAATGCTCCACTGGCCCCGCCTTCTATCTCGTACCTGACTTCTTTGTAGGTCTCTCCGACAACGGTGATGCGCTGGCCCGCCAGGATTACCCTGCCGTCTTTGTCATATATCCGATCGATGATCTGTGCAAGTGCCTGGACATTCGGCAGCAAGGCTGCGATCAGTATCGCCAGGAGAGGAATCATGCGTCTCATCGAGGCTCCTTGTTGCGGGCGTTGAGTTCGTTTATCAGCTCGAGTGCTTCTGTCTTGATGTCGTCGTCTTCGGCCTCTTTGCTGATCTTCTTGAGGAGTTCCGCAAACTCGGCCAGTGTGGCCGGGCCGCCGAACTCGGGGTAAAGATTGCGAAGTGTTCTTATTCTCTTTATGCACTTGTCGTACCATTTGAGGCGGCGCAGGCAGTCGCAGAATTCGTATGTGGCCATCCACCAGGTTTTGCCTTTCTTGGGGACGGTTTTCCTGATTCTGGCAAATTCAGCAGCGGCATCCTCGTATTTGCCGAGTGCTTTTTTTCCTCTGGCGAGGCCGAGTTTTGCTTCCCAGTGGAGGGGTGTTCTTGCGGCCTTGGGGTCTGCCGCCTTTCGCTTCTCGTACTCGGTTTCCATTCTCTCGGCCAGCTCGGCGTAGATGGCAACGGCGTCGGTCTGTTTTTGGGTGTCGAGCAGGATCCGTGCGTGCGTGAGCCTCACGTGATCAATTTTGTCCTGGCTCTTGGGGTCGTCGCTGGTGGTGCCGAATTTCTTGAGGAAGTCGTTTATTATTTCGAGTGCGATCTTCTGCTGGGCCTTGTTGCCGTGTGTGTGGACGAGCAGGATGACGTATCGAAGCATCGTGATGTCTTGGTCGGGGTCGACTTCGATCATGTTGAGGTAGTATTGCACGGCCTTGGCGTAGGCTTGTTGTGCGCCTTTGGCGTCGGCTTCTTTTTCGAGTTTTCGTGCTTTTGCATCGAAGAGGCCGGCGACCTGGCCGTAGATGGTTGCTGCGGGTATTTGCTTGCCGAACTCGGGAAACTTTTCGGCAGCGAGGAGGTCGGCCTCGGCGGTGTCGAGATCTCCCAGTTTCATTGCGGCTATGATGCGAAGATAATGGAGGCGTGGGAGTACCTGCGCGGCCGCCTGGTATTTCTCCCCGATGTCTGAGCTGAGCCGGAGGTAGCGGCTGTTGGCGCCGTTGACCATTTTGCCGAGCATTGCGATGGCTTGTTTTCGCTTGACGGACCCCTGCGGGGGTGGGGGCTGGTGGAGGGCCTTGGCGGCTTTCTCGAGAAGTGCGGGCAGCCTGCCGGCATTTGGTGGATGCCTGAGGGCTTCGGAGTAGTATGACATGATGGTCGGTTTTCCGCGCGCTCCGGTGAGGAGGCGGCCGACTTTGAATAGCGCTCTGGCTTCGTAGTGGCGCCGCCGGCCGGCGGCGGCGTTGCCTTGGGGGGGGTTCTTGGCCGACCACGCGAGGAATTCCTGGTAGAGGCCGATGGCTTCGCCTTGCTTTGCGATGCAGCGGGGGTAGTCTTTCTGCCGCAGGTAGTTGTCGCTGAGGAGTTCGTTGCACTCGGCTATGAGGAGCAGCGCGTTGTCGTAGTTTTCGGACTGCGGATTGATGTCGGCCAGTGTCCGCAGTGCTTGTTGGTATTTGCGTTGTTCTTTGAATTTGATTGCCTCGAAGAGTTTGAACATTTCCTCTCCGAGCGCTTTTCGGAAGCGGAGGTAGAGTTCTTCGTCGAATGGGTCGCCTGTTTCTCGCGCCTGTTTTTCGAGGCCGATGATTGCTGCCTTGTAGGCTTTTCCGGAGCGTGCGAATTTGTCGGGATCAAAGCGTCGGACGAGGAATTCGGCGGCGGCGGCGGCGTGGTAGTATTGCTTGAGGTGGTAATGGCACATCACGAGGTACCAGGCGTCGCTGATGCGCCGTTCGTCGGGCTCTTTTGTGATGAGGAATGCCTTCTGAAATATGCCGGCGGCTGCTGCGTATTTGCTGTCTGCATAGAGGCGCCGCGCTTTTGAGCGTAGGATGGCGGGGTCTTTGAAGTCGACGCCGGGGTATATCTTGGTGGTCCATTCGTTGATGAGTTGCTGCACGTTGCCAATGTATCGGGGGTGCATGGTGTCGATGTTGTCGCATACCGTTCGGGCCAGGTCGTATTTCTGCTTTGCTTCTTGTGTTTGTCTTTTCTTTCTCAGGTCCAGGGCCCACGAGAAGTATGCCTTGGCCTTGTAGAGCTTGGCACGCACCACGTTTTCTTCGTTCTCGCACCATTGCCTGTTGGCGAGGAATCCGGTGAGTGCTTTGACGGCGTCGGTTATCTCGCCGTTCCTGAGGAGGGCGTCGGCGTATTCGAGGTGTATCAGGGGTGCAATCTCGGGCACTTGTATCGCCTTGGGTTGGTCGATGGCCCTCTTGAAGGCTTCCAGTGCTTTCTCGGGATCGTCGTTTTTGTTGCGGATGATGCCGAGGTAGTAGAATGCGTAGCAGACGAGGCTGGTTTCTTCGCCTTCCCATGCTATGTGATCGAACTGCTTGATGAGCTGCTCGATGAGTTCCTCTCGGTCGGGGTGGTCGAGCCGATGATCGTAGGTGTCGAGGTGGGCATAGTGAGCGAGGGCTTCGCGGAGTCTGTAGATTGTCAACTGGAGGTATGCGTCCTCGAG
>JABMSA010000181.1 GCA_013202185.1 Planctomycetota bacterium | reverse complement strand
TGCCGGGACTTATTGCATGTCATACATTACGGGTGCGCCGCCGGGTCCTGACAACCGACGCGCAATGCAAATGCCCCGGCGAAGGTGCAAGGACGCGGGTGGGGGCGCCTGCCTGCTCCAGGTGTGACATCTGGCCTCTGACTCTCCGCATACCTGGGTAACCGTCCCTAGTTTTGGTCCAGTCATTCGCCCAGGACTTTCGCGGGGATCACTTCGATCTCGACCGGATTGCTCACCACGCGAATCATTTCTCCGGCAGGCTTCGGCACGAGTGCATCGTCGAGGGCTACGCGAACGATGTGTTTGCCGGGCGCTAGCTGCAGCCGCTTCTTCACGTCCTCCTTCCCGCACCAATAGTTTCCCAGCCCGATGGAAATTCCTTCGTAGCGCTTGCCGGGCCCGAACAACTTGTTCCCTGACAATATCTCACCAGCTCCGTGCACGTACCATCGCCCATCGTATTGGACCTCGAAGTGTGCCTCCGACTTCAGGAAGTCGAAATCTCGCTTGCCCTGGTTGAGTACCTCGGCCTTGAGCTTCGGCACATCCCCCACGCGCCATACCCTCTTTTCCGGGCGCAGGCGGCACTGCACGCCGTCGACGGGCGCGCCCCAGGGCGGTTCGGCGAAGGCAATCCATCCTGCTCCTTTCTTGGCCTGCTTAGAAGGCACTCGCAGGTCATCCTCAGTAAACCACAGGATCCAGCACACGAGCCCGGGACACGCCACATTCCATGATCTGCCTTGGGAATCATGATAATGGACAATTTCATCCACCGGCCGGTTGCCCTCCCAGACTATGCGCTTGCCGTCCGGGGAGACCGATGAGACACGGCTCAGCGGCTCGCCCAGGAAGTCGTTGCCGTGAAAGAGGCGCAGCACCTCATCCACGGCACGCAACCGATACGCGCCGCCTATAGTGTCGTCTTCGATCAGCTTTCCCGCTGCGGTGTCGATCCTGTAGCGGTCGGCCAGCAAACCCGACCGTAGCGCAAGGTGCGGCGTTCCGTCGTCTGGGTTCCGGATCAGCCTGACGGCCACACCGGTGATTCTTCCCGGCACCCGAGCAACGTCCTTCATCTTTCCTGTGATGACGTCAATCGTTGCGAGCTTATTCACGGCGTCGCTCAAATGAAGGCCGGAGCTGTCGCTCTTCGGCAGCTCGGACCGCAGGTGCAGGACTGTTCGGGCGTCGATCCAGATAAGCGGCGAGCCGCGCCCTTCCCGTGCCGCGATCCCGCCGTACCAGGGTATGTAGTTAATCAGATCGCCGCGCTGCTCGATTTTGCCCGTTTCAAGATCGACCACATTGAGCCGGTAAGAGTACACAAGCTCGGCCATCCCAAAGAAAGCCAGTCTTTTGTGGTCCGGTGAGACTGCCAACTCCGGGCGCGACCACTGCCCATCCAGCGACACGAGATCTCGGTATGCGCCAATTCGGAAGTCATAAATACGAAGCCTCGTGGCGCCGTCACTGTCATGCATCTTAGCATAAAGCCGGCCCGAATCGCAGGCATACGATTGGATGGATGAGCACAGCTCCTCGGCTTTGCCGGTTGCCACGTCGACCTCGACAAGGTTCCTCCCGCGATGGATCGCATACACCTTGCCGCGCCTGACGCACAGCGGCTCCCAGCCGATGAGAAGGTCTCGCTTCGTATAGAGGTCGCACAATTTGAACCCTTCGGGTGTGACATTCGCCATGACCAGTGTAACAGTCCTGGCTCCGCTCTCTTTCTTGTTACGGCGCATGAAAAGGAAATGGTCGTAACGCGGGACGACAGCTTCCGGGTCGGCCGGCTGTACGGCTTCCGCTTTCCCATCAGCCGCAGCCGCCAGGTCGGCCGGCCCGTCCTCGTCCTGCTGATTTGCCACAGCATCGGGCTTGTCTTGTCGCTTGTTGACGGCCTCGTGAGCGACGAACCCTCCCACGGCCATTGCCGCCACCACAACAGCCGCGATCTTGATCTTCGCCGCTGTCGTCATCGCGCCGGCGGCCACACCGGTGCCCGTCCAGCCGGCCGCCGCGCCGGAGTTCACGCCGGCGATGGCCATCTTGCCCAGCGCAGCGGTGAGCGTTGCCGGGGCGGCGGTTACGGCGTTCTCTGCCAGCAATGATGCAAGCACTGCGACGGACGCAATCACACCCGCCTTCTTCAGTTCCTTGCGAAGCTCCTCGATGCCGGATTCCACCCGCCGCGATACGGTCATCGCCGACACGCCAAGCTCCTTCGCTATCTCGGCCTGCGTGCGACGCTGGAAGAAATGCTCGACGATGACAATGCGCAGATCGTCGGGAAGCCCGTCCACCGCCTCGTCAACGTGCGGGGACAGTTCGTGCCAGGTAGGATCGCTGTCGGATTTCGAGTTCATTTCAACGCTCACTTCCTCGCGGCGTTTGCGTGCCGCCTGGCTGCGCTTTTCGTTTGTTGACATGTCGGTGGCGCAATGGTGCAGCCACCCGCCCAGGGAGTATCTCACCGAATCGCTGTTGCGGATCAGCCGCAGGAAACACTCCTGGGCAACGTCCTCCGCGTCGGCCGCATTCGCCAGCACGCGCAGGCAAATGCCGTAGACGAATCCCTGGTAGCGCCCCACAAGCGCCGAGAACGCCTCGGCGTCTTTCGTTTCGGCATAGCGTTTCAGGATGGCGACATCTTCATTCGTCGGCTTCATTGCTCTCTCCTCATGCCGGGTGTTGGTACGTCGCGTCGCGGCTTTCAATAGTATGACAGAGCCGAGCGGGAAAACTAACGGGAATTCTCGTGATGTCGCGAGTGGGCGTGTGGGAACACGTGCCCACAGTCTACCCACTCTGAAAGCTGAAGAGTTTTTGAGAGGGGGCGTGGGGGAGAACTTTCTGCAAAAAGTTCTCCTCCCACAAATCCATTCATCAAACCATTTCGACGCCGAGTGACGATGTCCGTCTGAGAAGACGGGGCGAGGTCGATTCGGCGACCCGCTGCCCCACATGCCATCGCCTCATGCCCGGCCCGCCCGCCGGACCATCAGGCCAAAGGCTGCCAGAACGGCGGCCAACAGGCCGATGAGGATGGCGTCCCAACCGAGCCCGAACCGTCGGCCCACGAAACCCGGCGCCGCCGCGACGAGCGGGGTCGCAGCGCGGTCACTTGACTTCAAGGAAGCTTCCGCCTCGCTGGCGTCGGATCCGGAAACGGCTGCGCTGTCTTCTTCGCCGGCGACCGTGGAAGTCGCGGGCGCGCCCGCTTCATCGCCTGCGATCTGATACACGGCAGTCGCGACGCGGTCCTTGTCCATAGTAATCTTGATGCTGTTGCGGCCGGCGCGTCTCGAGGCGCCGTCGATTTCCCATCGGACGAAGTCGTAGTTCTTGCCTTCGATCCTGGCGGGGTCGGGCGCCATGAGGCCGATGTGCCTGTACCACTCGCAGGCGGAGTCGAAAGGCGTGAAGCCCGACTTGTCGCCGCGCATGCTCACGAGCGTGATCGGCCTGGCCCGGACGGTGAGCCGTGGCTTGGCGCCCTCGGGCACGTCGGCGGGCGGCGCTTTCTTCTCGGGGAGCGAAGCCCAGTCGACAACCGGGGCGCCGTCCTTCATTTGCACGGTTGCTTCGCGGCCGTCGGATAGCCTCACCGGGTGCGGAGGCACGTTTCCGTTCGGCTCGAGCACGGCGGTGCCCCAGCAATGACTGGCGTCATACGTGCTGCTGCGGTCGATCCACACCTCCGGCTCGAAGACGTCCTTCACCGACACCCTCCCGCCCTCCTTGCGGCAGAAGTTGAACTCGACGGTCAGCGTGAGTTCATCACCGGCTTTCAGCGGCTCGCGGTCTTTGCTGAGGAGCCTCCACGGCAGCGAGATCTCCTGGCTGTAGCCCTTGCCGTCTTTGTTCTTGACGAACTCCTGCCGGGCGCCGTCTTTCCTCACAAAACCGTGATCGCGAAACATCCGGCCGACGGCCAGGTGGATTCTGTTTGTCTTTTCTCTGTTGCTGTGCCAGGCGGTGAAATGTGTGATGCGCTCCTGGCGTGTTCCGGCGGCGGCGATGAACCGCACCTGCAGGCTGTCGCCCTCGTAAGGATGGCCCTGTTCCATATTATTCATCGGCGTGCTGTCGATCCATCGCGTCAGCAGGTATACGT
>JABMSA010000180.1 GCA_013202185.1 Planctomycetota bacterium | reverse complement strand
GGTGGGCGGCGGCGCCGACAGCGACGTGAAGTTCGATATTGATCTTGCCGCGGAAGAACACGTCATCGAGTTTTGCCGCACGTGGGCCGAAGAGGACGGCGCTTGCTTTGTGCTGATCGCCGAGGGCGTAAGCCGTACGCCGGGCGGGCCCGAGCGCGTCGTCTTTCCCGAGTCGGCCGACGAATGCCAGGCCCAATTCGTGCTCATCCTTGATCCGATCGACGGCACCCGCGAGTTGATGTACGACAAGCGCAGCGGGTGGGCGCTCTCCGGCATTTCACCGTACAGCCCGGTCGGCAACACCCTCGCCGACATCGAAATCGCCGTGCAAACGGAACTGCCGACGGCCAAGCAAACGCTCGCCGACACACTGATCGCAACCACCCAAACCGCCGCCATCTGCGAGCGCGCCGACATCAACACCGGCGAAGTCGTCGCACGCTTTCGTCCGAGGCCAAGCAGCGCGCGCGATTTGGAGCAGGGCTTCGTAACTGTCAGCAAGTTCTTCCCCGGCGGCAAGGAGCTTGCATCGCGGATCGAGGAGAAACTCGCCCTGCGGCTTGCGGGCCCAATCAGGAAAGGTCGCGCGGCTATCTTCGACGACGAATACGTATCGAGCGGCGGCCAGTTGTACGAGCTGATCGCCGGCCATGACCGCTTCATAGCCGACATCCGCCCGCTGACGGCCCACTGGCTTGCCGCCAGGGGAATGGAGCTCGGCCTGTGCGCGCATCCCTACGACCTCTGCACCGAGCTGATCGCGCGGCAGGCAGGCGTGCGCATCACCACGCCCGACGGCGCGCCGCTCTCCGCCCCGCTCGACACCGTGACGGATGTTGCCTGGGTCGGCTACGCCAACGAAGAATTGAGGAAGGTCATCGAGCCGCACTTCCAGCAAATCCTGGCGGAAGTCCTCACACATTCCACTTGATTTCACATCCACCCGGCTGTATGATGTTGCCCCACTATGCCGGAAGAAGCACTGACCGACGACAACACATCAACTGATTCTCCATCCGGGCTGGGCGTCCTGATCTTTGTTTCGGTGACCTTCGGCCTCGCGTTCGGCATCTACCTGACTTTGATTCCGCTGTACTGGGACGAGCTTGGGATAGACCGCAAGCTCATGGGCGTCATTTTCTCGGCGGCCGCCCTTGGCGTTTTCCTGCTGCGAATATACATCGGGCGGCTGTCGGACATCTTCGGGCGGAAGGTCTTCTACGGGCTGTCGCTGGGCCTGGCGTGCGCGGCCCACTTCGCAACGCCGCTGCTGTCCAATGTGATCATACAGGGGCTATTGAAGGGTTCGCGCGAAATCTCGGCGCTGGTGCGCGAGACAATGCACTCGGTGCTGCTGTACGAGCGCAGCTCGAAGAAGTTCATGGGCTCGCTGGGGATCACACGTGGTGCAGAATTCGCTTGTCATGGCGTGGGCAGCCTTATCGGAGGGCTATTGCTCGTAGCAGGCGTTTCAGCCGGTTCACAGTTGAACTTCACCGGCCCATTCGTTTTTTCCGCCGGCCTCCTCTTGCTTTCGACGGTCGCATTCGCGTGGTTCTTCAAAACTGGTCGGGCGGCGCCTCAGCCACAAAATGAGAGGGTGACGTCGCTGCGCGCGCTGTTGCCCGTGGGCCTCAGCCCCAAGCTGTGGCTGCTGATCGTTTTCGGCTTCACGTTTTACGTGGGCTTGGGTGCCACGCATTGCCATGTCATGGTGCTCTTTTTCAAAGAGATGCTTTCTGAGTCGCTGCAGCTCAGCACAACCGAAATGATCATGGGCGTGGCAATTATCATGGCAATCCACCGAATTGTCGCCGGACTGCCGATGATGATCGTTGGGCCCAGGCTCCGAAAGAATCTGAAGGGGCTGTTCATTATTTTTGTGTTTTGCGAGGGAGGGGCCATCGCCGCTACGCCTTACATTCCGAACCCGTGGATCGCCATGGGGATTTGGCTCACGCACGATCTGCTCGGCGCGGGGATATGGGCCCCCATCCACAACCACTACATTCAGAAGCACGCCCGGCCCGAATCGCGCGGCGCCGACGTAAGCAAGGTGCAGGGTCTTTCGCAGCTCGGGGGCGTGGTCGGCCCGCTGTTGGCCAGCGCCGTGATCGCGGAGCAGATGGGCTACTATTCCGTCGGCGCACCGTTCGTCGTCGGCGGAATCATTATCATGCTCTCGGCGTTGCTTTTGCTGAAGTTGTAGTGCCTTTTTTCGGTGCCTGGCACTTTTACGATTCGCAAGTGCTGTATTACCAAGCAGTTAAGGTGTCCGCTCGTACCGATGTGCCTTGACAACTGGGGACAGTCTCCTATGTATTCCAAGAGTCACAGGCCAGATGTCACGCCTGGCACATACAGGCGTCCCTGGCGTCAGACGGCATTAACTTAAGGCGTCCGAGACGTGGTAGGGGCGGGGCGCGCGAGTCTTCGAGCGTGTTCCCCGCCCTCTGAACGCCTTAAGTCAACGCCATTGCCCCCTACAGCCGTCCGTCGGCGATCAGCACCTGGCCCGTGATCGTTTGCGTGCCGGCGACGTCGGCTATGAATCGTGCGGTTTCCTCGACGTCCGACAGCCTCCCGAGCAGGTGATCGCGGCGCGCGGCCTCGGCCGCCTGTGGCGATGCCAGCCCCATCTCGGTCGGCAGGTAACCGGGCACAACGGCATTCACGCGCACGCCGGTCGGACCCAGCTCGGCCGCCAGCGACTGCGTGAGCCCGATGAGCGCGCCCTTGGCCGCCGCATAGTGGCATTGCCCTGCGCGCCCGCGCAAGCCCGAGACCGACGCGATGTTGATGATGTGGCCGGCGCCGGCTGCCGCCATAAGCGGCGCCACCGCGCGGCAGCAGTTGAGCGCCCCGCGGAAGTTCGTTGCCATCACCTCGTCCCACTCATCTTCGGTCATCTTCAGGAGCAGGCTCTCGCGCGCGATGCCGGCGCTGTTCACCAGCAGGGCGGGCACGCCCCATCGGCCGCAAACGCTCGTGACCATCTCGGCCACGGCGATCGGGTCTCGCACGTCGGCCCGATGAGCAAAGGCTTCGCCGCCCGCCGAGCGCACGGCATCGACGGCCGCGTTGGCGCCGTCCTTGTTCGACAGGAAATTCGCGCACACCACCCACGCCCGGCGGGCAAGCTCGGCGGCGGTCGCCCGGCCCAGACCGCGCGACGCACCGGTTACGATGCAGCATGATGTCATTGGCGGACCTCCGCCCGGCTGGCCGGCACGAGGCCGAGAGCCTCGATCATCTTCAGGTCTTCGTCGGGCGGTCGGCCGGTGGTAGTCAGGTAATTTCCGATGAGTGTGCCGTTGGCCCCGGCGTAAAACATCCAGCTCTGGAGGTCGCCGAGGCAGCGCTCGCGCCCGCCGGCCGCCTTGATGTCTTTCGTCGGCAGAAGAAACCGATACAGGGCGATTATTCGCAGCCCTTCCATTGCGGGCAAAACGTTCAGGTGCTCGAGCGCGGTGCCCGGCAGAGGGTTCAGAAAATTTATGGGCACGGTGTCGACGTCCAGGTCGCGGAGTTCGAGTGCAAGCTCGATGCGCTGATCCCAGCTTTCGCCCAGGCCGAATATTCCGCCGCAGCAAACCTCGAGGCCCGCCGTCTTCGCCGCCCTCACCGTCGCGAGGCGGTCGTCGTAGGTGTGCGTGGTGCAGATGTTGTGGAAGAAGCTCGCCGCAGTTTCGAGGTTGTGGTTGTATCGGCGCAGTCCGGCCGCGCGAAGCCTTGCCGCCGAATCGGCATCGAGCATTCCAACCGACGCACACGCCTTGGCGCCGGTCAGCTCGCCTGCTATCTCGCACAGCACGTCGAAATCCTGCTCCGAGCCCGGCCCTCTGCCGCTGGTAACGATTCCGAAACTGTCCGCTGCCGAATCCGCGCACCGCCGAGCCGCCTCGAGGATCGCCTCGCGGTCCATCAGCGCATACTCCGGGGCTCCGGTGTTGTGGTGCGCCGATTGCGAGCAAAACTTGCAATCCTCGCTGCAGCTTCCGGAGCGTGCATTGACGATCGAACACAGGTGGACGACGTTTCCCTTAAAATGCTCCCTGATGCGATTTGCCGCGTGCAGCAGTTCGTAGGGGCTGTTTTCGGAAATGGCCACCAGCCGGGCGGCGTCCTGCGCGTCGAGTTGCCCGCCGGACAACACCATCTGTTGAAAATCTTCGATCGAGTGCGACACAGCCTTTTCTCCGGGCTTCGGTGATTCATATTGTAACGCATACGGGATCAACGCTTCAACGGGAAAAGCGCGAGCGGCAAAGCGCATTCGGGCACCACGGTCTTCTTCTTGCCGGTTTCTCCTTGACAACTTCGGGCGCTGCACTAAAATCTTAAAGCAGGATTTATTGTGGTTGTTTCATCTTGCGGCGGCCGTTGCCATGCTCGCAGAGCTTCACATCAGGAACTTCGCCCTCATCGGGGAGGCGTCGATGGACCTCGCCGATGGCTTCAACGTGCTAACGGGCGCGACGGGCGTGGGCAAGTCGCTCGTGATCGACGCGCTCGAGCTGCTCCTGGGCGGCAGAAGCTCGGCCGAGATGATACGGCACGGCGAGGACGAAGCGCCCATCGAGGCCGTGTTTTTCATTCCCGATCTCACCCTCCGCAAGGCCATCAGCGACGCCGCCGGGCTCGACGCATTCGACGAGCCGGAGGTCATCATTCATCGCACCATCATGCGCTCGGGCAGGAACCGCTGCCGGCTGAATTCTCACAGCGTGAACGTGAGCACGCTGCGGGAGGTGGGATCGCTGCTGGTGGACATCCACGGCCAGCACGAGCAGCAGTCGTTGCTCTACCCCGCAAGGCAGCGCGAAGTGCTCGACGACTACGGCCGCCTGACGCCCAGGCGCGAGAAATTTGCGAGCGCCCTGGCCGAGCATCGCCGCAAGGAGGCATACTTTCAAGAGCTGCAGGCAACCGAAAAGCAGCGCCGCAGCGAGCTGGATTTCTGCCGATTCCAAATTGCCGAGATCGAAAACGCCAACCTCCAGCCCGGCGAGATCGAAGGCCTTGTGCGCGAACGAACGCTCCTCGCCAATGCCGAGAAAATCCTCTCGCGCATCGAAGAAGGATACAACAGCCTCTACGAGATCGACAACTCCGTGCTCGACAGGCTCAAGAGCGTGGCGCGGCAGTTGGAAGAGGTCGCCGAGTTGGACCCACAGCTTGCGGCGGTGCTCGAGGCGTGCACCGAGGCATCCGTCAAGATCGAAGACGCGGCCTTTTCGCTGCGAGAGTACCGCGACCGATGGGAATTCGACCCCGACCGGCTCGAACAGATCGAGCAGCGGCTGATGGAGATACGCAAGCTGCAGTCGAAGTACGGCGAGACAGAGGAAGAAATCTCCGCCTTTGCCGAGGGCCTGCGGCGGCGGACGGCCGAGCTGTCGACGGCGGAGGAAGACCTCCGCTCCCTCGCCGATGGCCTGAAAGAATCGGGTGCGGAAATCCGGAAGCTCGGGCGCGAGTTGTCGGCCGCGCGCCGGAAAGTTGCCTCGAAGCTCGCGAAGGCGGTTGTGCGCCAGCTCGAGTCGCTCGAGATGGAAAAGACGCAGTTCGACGTGGCCGTCAGGGAAAAGGAATCGATCGATCAGGCGACGTCGTCGGGAATGGACGAAGTGGAATTCATGATATCGCCCAACCCGGGTGAGCCGCTGATGAGCCTCCGCAGGATAGCGTCGGGCGGCGAAATCTCGCGCGTGATGCTCGCGCTCAAGACCATCCTGGCCGAGTCCGACAGGATTCCGCTGCTGATCTTCGACGAGGTCGACGCGAACATCGGCGGCCGCACTGCCAAGACCGTGGGCGACCGG
>JABMSA010000179.1 GCA_013202185.1 Planctomycetota bacterium | reverse complement strand
CCTCAAGGGCTGGGTGAACGCGCAGCCTCGCAAGGCACCGGCGGCGACCGCCGCCGACCTGCTGGACGAGGCCCACCTCCAAGTCACATTCGACGAGCGGGTCCAGCTCAGGGACCCGAAGGTGGCGCTGAAATCCGGTGTGCCCGTGAAAACTTTCGCACTCGACGCCGAGGGCCTCAGGCTCGTCATCGAGCTTGGCGGCAGGATGCCCCGCACCGACACGCTCCTGCTCGATGGCGTGTATGACCGCGCCGAAGTGCCGAATCTTCTCAAGAGAACGATCAAGGTGCAGCGGCCGGGCTGGCCCGTCAACCGCACTGACCTCGTGTTTGCATGGCCGACCGCCAAGGAGCCGAACTTCTATCTCAACGCCACGAGCCACACGTTCAACAAGATTGACCTCAAGGAATGGAAGATGGCCCGGTTCGACCGTAACGGAGCGATGACGTTCTCCGGCGGCGGCTTCTACGTCACCGACGGCGGCGGCGGAATCGTCGAGGAATGCTCAAAGTCCAACCAGTTCAGCATCCAGGCCGTCATCACGCCGTTCAACCTCCACCAGGGCCACCCAGCCGATCCCCGCCGGGTCTTCGGCTGCAACGGCCAGGCCGGCTCGATCAGCGACACCAACTTCGCGCTCACGCAAGAAGGCGCCGCGCTCGTGCTGCGCGCCCGCACCAGGACCGACGAGAATGATGATAACGGCACCGTGCGGCGCGTCGAGCTGTGCACCCTCGCCGACCAGGCCCCCAACCACGTGGTCGTCACGTACCAGCCGGGCAGGCTCGCCTGCTACCTCAACGGCAAGCCCGCGAAACAGACCGACGAGCTGAAAGGCTTGCTCGAGTGGCGCCGGCCCAAGTTCGAGAACGGCCTATACGTGGCCGGCCGCGAAGACATCCGGTTCCCGTGGCTGGGCAAAGTGGAAGGGATCGCGGTATTCGCGCGGGCGCTCGAGGCTTCGGATGCGGCCGCTGATTACGCCGTCTACTCGAAGCTGCTCGCGGCCCGGAAGGTCCCGCCGCGAATCGAGCTGCGGGCAGCGCTCGCCGCCGCGTCGGAAATCCCAAATCCCGCCGACATCGCCCCCTACCGCGACGCGCTCGTGGTCAACGAATTCGACGTGATAGAAATCATCCGCGGCAAGTACAAGCCGAAAAAGATTCGCGTGGCACAGTGGGGTCTGGTCGACACCCGCCCGGCCGCAATCTCCCGCGCGAAACCGGGCGACACCTTCGAACTCGCCGTCGAGCCGTTCGACGATCACCCGCAACTCGATGCCGAGGTGACGCGCGACACGCTCGAGGAGAACTTCGACCTCGCCCGGTATGTCGACGTCACCATCCGGCCGGCCGGTGCCCCGCGCCTGGCCGTGATCATCGTGCACCCCAACGAAATCTGGCTTCTGCCCGGCGGCAGCCAGCAGTACACCGCCGAGCGCCGCGATCAGTACGGCAACCCGAGCACAGCCCCGGTGAAATGGTCCATCGAGCCGGGCGGCCGGATCGACACCGGCACCGCCTACGGCGCCGGCAACTACTTCGACGAGAGAAGGCTCGCCGGCGACGGCAGTATCGACGCGCAAGGGCTCTTCGCGAGCAACGGCAAGCCGGGCGTGGTAACGGTCGTCGCGAGCGCGGCCGACGACCCCACCGTCAGGGGCACCGCGATCGTCGCCGTCGGCAACTGGCCCCCGATCAATCCCGCGGGCCGCGTGCCCCTGCGGTTCGGCCTCGATAATGGCGACGGCCGGGCCTTCGTGGGCGACATCGACCGCATCCGCATCTACAACAGGGCCCTGAGCGCCGAGAAGATCGCCCGGCACGCCGCAGCCGCAGGCCGGGACCTGGACGCCAACGACGGTCTCGTTGGCGACTGGACGTTTGACCAGATGAAAGGCGGCGCCTATCCCAACGCCGCCGGCGCGGGGCTAGCGGCCAGGGTGTGCGACAAGGTCGAGCAGGGGGACGAGAACGGGGCGCGGTTCGTTCGACTCAACGGCAATGGACATCTGGAGGTGGCGCCCGATCCCCGTCTCAACTTCTGCAAGGGCGCCACACTCGAAGCCTGGATCCGCTCGCGACAGGGCGGATGCATCATCAGCAAGGAGATCGTCTGGCAATGGGGGTTCGTAATGTCGGCCCGACGCGACGCCCTGAACCTCGACGCCCTGAGAACAACCACCCGAAGCTTGAGCGCGCCCGTCAACTTCACGGGCGAAACCTGGACCCACGTGGTGAGCGTGCTCGATGGCGGGGGCCACTGGCTGCTCTACGCGGACGGCAAGCTGATCGGCGAGCAGAAGCCACACACAATGCTCATCAGGCAGTGAGGACATTCGGGCATTGATCATTTGATCATTTGATCATTTGCGAGCGGACCGAGGCCGACCACGGACGCCAGCCTGCCTGCGCGGGTGCGCCCGGGGCGCCTCCTGCGCTGTTACTCCAGCACTGCCTCCACCCAGTTCTGCGGGCGCAGCAGCGAATCGAAGTAGGTGTCGACCACGCCCATGTCGGCGCCGTCGCGGCTGAAGAGCGGCAGCCGCAGCAGGCTCTTCGTGCCCCCGGCGTCGGGCAGGACGACCGATGCGTCGATGCGGAAGCGCAGCCCGGGGCCCGCCGGCAGCGGCGGCCGGAGGGGTATCAGCATCTCCACCGTGTAGCCTGAGCCGTCGGCCCTGGGCCTGCCGGCGGCCCAGCCATCAGGCAGCGGCTGCACGCAGTCGAACGTCACCGTGCCGTTGAGCGTCCGGTAGGTGGCAGGCTTTCGCGCGTTCTGTGCCCAGCCTTCGGGCAGCGCGGGCATCATTTCGACGGCGACCGTCCTGCCGCCCTGGCCCACGGGCGCGGCCACCACGCGCACGTCTCCGGGGCCCGCGGCTTTTCGGGCCGGCTCCAGCGGTCCGAAGCGGAGCTCGACGGCCGCGCCGCCCTGGAACGCCAGTTGCGGCGTCGAGGCCGACTTCCACGGCTTGTCGGTGGTCACGTCGAACGCGGCCATCAGGCCGTGCGCGCCGTTGTGGCCGGGCACTATGATTCCCCATGCCAGATAGACCTGCGCCACCACGGTCTCGCCGTCCTTGATCTGCACGGGCCGGACATCTTTCCACTCGCGAAGATCGCCATCGACGGCGATGGTGCCGTGGCCCGTATTCAGGTGAGGAATGTATATCAGGTCGGGCCGCGACCGCTTCGCCTTCACGCGGACCGACAGTTTCCCGGCCTGCTCCGTGGAGATGGTGAGAGCGCCCGATTGCCGCCGGAATTTGTCCCAACCCGTGATGCGGAAGACTGGGTTGTTGTTCTGGCCGCTGCCGACGAACAGCACGTCGCCCGGGTTCAGGCCGGGGACGGTTGCATCGGCGGGGACGACGTGCAGGGAACCGGCGAAGTTTTCGCTGCCAAGCGCGTAGGCGCTCGGCGGGGCCGCCTGCGTGTCTGGGTCCTCGAGCAGGCGCCCGACCCACAGGCCGTCGGTATCCCACACGTGCATCGGCGATTCGACGTCGCGCACCACGATGCAGCCCTTGACCACGCCGACCGGGCCCCAGAAGTACTTCCCCTCTCCCGGGCCCGGCGCCGAGCCGGCCGCGTGACGGCCGACCGCCCACTGGAATTTCCCCGCCTTGTCCCACTTCAGCACCCGGTTGGCGCCCACGGTGGCGCCCCACCAGCCCTGGCCATACGGCGGCCACCGGCCGCTGCTGTCGGCTGCATACACGTTTTCTTCCTCATCTTCCGCCAGGCTGTTGAAGCCACGGCTGCTGCCGAAGGGCCGCTCGAGCGGCGGGACCTCGGCAATGACGTCGGGCGGGTCCTTGTAGATGGGTATGCCGTCCTTCCATTCGTTCACAGCGACGCGGCAGACTTTCGTCCAGTCCTCGAGGCCGTAGTAGTCGAAGCCCAGCCCCAGCGACCACGAGCCCCAGAAGCGCTGGTTGGTCTTGGAGAGGTCGGCGACCGGCATGAGCCTTGCATTGGCCTCATCGAGGCGCTGCACGAGCGGGGCGCCCGACGGTGTGCAGATGTATGTCTGGCCGTTGCGGTGACGGACGGCCCCGCACGCGCCGGGGTATGTCGCGAGCACCTGCCAGGACTTCTTCCGGTAGTCGATCCTTGCCTGGATGACGTTGCCCCAGGCGGAGCTGAGCCACATGATCGTGGGATCTTCGGGATCGAGGTCGCCGCGGTTGGCGTAGCACTGCCCGCCGTACCACTCGCGTAGGAGCGCGCCGTCCTTGTCGAAGCGTGCCACGCGGCGGGGCGGGGAGTTTGGCTCGGCGATGACGAAGCCGCCGTCGGGCGCGGCGATGATGTCGTACATACCGTCGAAGTTGGAGGGGTCGTACTTGCCTTTGAGCCTTCCGCCGGGGCTGCCGAACGACTGAAGCAGCGTGCCGTCTTTGGCGAAGCGCTTCACCTGCTGGCCCGTGGCGAGGTCGGCCTTGTCGCGCGCCGCCGCATCGGGTAGAAGAACCGCAACCCAGCTCGCGCGGGCGGGGCGGTTCTCCGCCACCAGGATGTTGCCGGTCTTCGGATCAACGTTGAGCCTGAAGGGAGCCTTGAGCCTGCCCGCGTGGATCACGACTTTCGGCTCCTTGTTCCGGCGCGTGATCGATACAACCCTGTCGTTAGAGATGACAAGCACCCGGCCATCCGGCACGATTGCCACGCCCCAGGGCTCCCGGATCGGGGCCTCGTCGACGACCTCGCCGCTTTGCGGATCAAGCCATTTCACCACGTTGTGACGGGTGAAGCATACAACAAGCTGCCCGGCTGCGGCGTCGAGGTCGGTCACGGACGACGCGTCGGAGTACGGGGCGAGCTTCACGTCGTCGCCCATCGCCACGTCCCACTCGGCGTTGCGCTTGCCGGTGGCGGCGTCCACGCGATAGACCTTCTGGTTTCGCTGGAGCATGTAGAGCTGGCCGTCCATGCAGGCCATGCTTGTCATGCCCATCCAGGCTTCGAACCAATGCGGGATCACCCAGAGGCGCTTCTCGTCCCACGCCTGCTTGTGGCCCATGATGCAGCCCTCGCCTCCGTTGTTGAAGATGTAGAGGCCCGAGTCGGCGCAGGCGATGGCGCAGATCGAGCAGTGGTTGCCGGGCCACGTTTCCCAGCGCGGGATCGGGTTGGTGCCGACGGTCAGCAGATACTCGGCTTTCAGGCCTTGCGTGAGGAGCAGCTTCCACGCGAACGTTCCGGCGGATACCGGCTTGCCGTCCTCGTCGAGGCCGTCCCACGTGTCGGTGTTCTTACCCTGCCTGCGCGGAGCGGCGTGAAGCAGCTCGCGGACGATGAGGCCGCCTTTCTCGCAGATGACAATCGACACCCGCCCGTCCTGGGGCAGGGTGTACTCGATGGGAATGCCGGCGCCGGCAGCCTCGAGGCCGGCAGCATGGCTGTGTAGTGAGAGCACAACACATACGGCAGTGACAACCGATACGTTCTTCATAGCACACCTCATAACCGGGAGCATTTCGAGACCATATTGCCGTTACGGGCAATCATTATGACTACGGGACTCCAGACCATTCGCCACGGGAGCCTACGGGAAGGTTACAACCGGGCGGGGTTGCCTCTCGCCCACCAGCTTGCCGTCGGCGTGGAGCAGCCAATGGCCGCAGGTATCGAGCACGGCTGCAACGTGGGCCCATTGTCCGTTTGCCACGTCTGCGTTGCCGTGGATCTTGACCGACTCGTTGGGCAGGACGGCCAGGCCTATCTGCGGCCAGGCGATGATCGACGAGTGGATGCCGTCCGCCGCCACGCTGTTGATGCTGCCGGTCGGACTCAGCGGCTGTTGGAAACCTGTGGTAAAGCCGCCGGCTGCAAGAAAACGATATGCCTCCGCACGTTGAGCCCGACCAGCCAGTCGGCAGCTCGATCAAACTTCACTCCTTATACCACTTCGAAGGCCAAGAATCAAGCGCGACTCAACCTG
>JABMSA010000178.1 GCA_013202185.1 Planctomycetota bacterium | reverse complement strand
GGCCAGGCCGTCGGCGAGCCTGACCTGGAAGCCGATCGGCGTGCCGGGCGTAGCCTTGTAGAGGAGGGTTCCCTGTTCGGGCTTCGTCGGCCGGACCCACAACTCGAACGTGGCGGAGTGGCTCATGTCCAGGCGCGGGTCGCAGTTCACCAGCACGCAGCCCCACTTGCTGGTGAGCCGGATGAACGCGCGGCCGTCTTCCTTGACGTGCTCGACTTCGCCGAGTATCTTGGCCGTAAGACCCTGGCCTGCCGTGTTGGCGAAGGTGCCGTCCTTGAGTGTGTCGAACGCCCAGTCGGCCACGAGGCTCTTTCCGGTCAGCTTGCCTTTGCTGCTTGCGAGGATCTCTTCGTCGGTCAGTGCGCGATTGTATACGCGAACGCGGTCGATGTCTCCGGTTATTCCGCCATTACCGC
Organism: Planctomycetota bacterium; assembly: GCA_013202185.1. Taxonomy (GTDB): domain Bacteria; phylum Planctomycetota; class PUPC01; order JABMSA01; family JABMSA01; genus JABMSA01. Next base: position 2,379 of record JABMSA010000178.1, on the reverse strand, counting down.
CCAACTGTGCGCCGATTGCCAACTGATTGCCCCACGGGGCTATCGAAGGATAGTTGTCTACGGCGATGCGCGCGTTGCCCTTCACCGACGGATCGTCCTTGCCGGCGGCCGTTATCGTGACGGTGCCGATTGTGCCGTCGCTGACGAATAGGCCGTTCTGGTCGACTGTGCCGCTGCCCTTTTTCTGATGCTCGATGTGCCTGGCGCCGCCGTAAAAGGCGCCGGTGTTCACACTGCCGCCAGGCGTGACCGACCATTGCAGGGGGGCGTCGATGGGCACGCGGTACTGGTCGAGGACGATGGTGGTGTATTGCTGCTTTTCGCCGGGCGGGACCCACACTTCGTAGGGTGTGATGCGTATGCTCCCAAGGCGCGGCTTGCCGGTCGGGCCGTTTCCAACATCGACGTAGATGGGCAGGTCGAAGTTTTCATCGAGCGTATCCCGCGTCACTTCGGCGTCGAGCTGCGGATGGTTTTCGCGTGGCTCGATGAGCAGCTCTGCGGTGTCGCCCAGCTTCGCCCGCGAGAGTGGGGCGGGGCGGGCATTGATCAGTCCCCAGCGCGCCACGCGGATTTTCTTGCGGCCGTATTTTCCTTTCAGCACTTTTTCCACGTCGTATTCATACACGACGAGTGCGTCGCGATAAGGTGCGATTTCGCTTGCCTTGGGCACTACCGATTTCGCGGCCAGCTTGCCTCGCACCGTGATTCGAGGCGCTACCGGCCGCGCCTTGATGATCGCGTTGTATGCCTGGAAGTTGGCCGTGGCTTCTTCAGGCCCGATCGCCCGGGCGTAGAGGGCGATGCCCTCGACCTTGCCGCGCCACACGGGATACGAGGGACCGATGCCGTGCACGGTCCATCCCGGGTTTGCGTCGTCCTCCCACACCTGGCTTCCGCCGAAGTTCAGGCCGCTTTCGAAGGAGGGTCGACCCCAGTTCAGGGTGCCGTTCACTTTGTCGGTCTTGAGCACCTGCTTGCCGTTGAGATAGCACACGAGGTCGCCCGGCTGGTAGCTTACAATAACGTGGTTGGCGGCCTGATCGGTGATGTTGCACAGCTCGATGCGCTCGACGGCGGGCCTGTCGGGCGAGCGCTGCCTGAGGTAAAACACAAGCTTGCTGCGTTCCTGTGCCAGGCGGAAGTTTCCGGAGCTTGGTGGGCCGCCTCCGCCGCAGTTGATGATCGAGCGCGGCTTCTCGCCCCAGCCCTGGTATGCGTTTGCGGGCGTGATGAGCGCCTGGATGGTGAGTTGGTTGGCCTTGGTTGCCTTGGCGTAGATGCCTCCGCCGCCATCAACGGCAAGCAGGATTCCGCCCTCGAGCGACATCTCGCCGAAGGGGCCGTAAGTGGCGCGCTCCTTGTTGTTCAACTTCGTATCGGTAAACTCTTTGGCGTTGGCGTTGTATTGGAAGCTGGGCTTGTTTGCGCTTTCCCACAGGAACGCGAGATCGGTGCGGTCAGTTGGCCAAGCCGGGCGCTTGAGTGGCAGGGGCTCGTCGCTTAGAGCATTAGGCACCTGTGCCCTGTCGTATACGCCCTTGAGCAGCAGCGCATCGTTGTCGGCGATTCTGCCCCCGAGTTCGAGGGTCAGGTTGATGCCGTCCCCGTCGAGCGTCCAGCTCTTGACGGGCGTCCCCGAGGCGAGCGAAATGTTTGCATCCTTCAATTGGACGCGTTCGTCGAAGACTACGGCGAGGTTGGTTTCGTCGTAGAAACGGACGTGGGCCGCTGCCGGCGGCTTGGCTGGGAATGCCCTTGCGGATCCTTTTACGATGGTGTCGCCTTGGCGGGCCGTGATGCGGTACTCGCCGGGCTTCTCGTAAGTGCGCTTGCCGGCGAGGGCGTTGGCTTTTTCGCCGTCGCCAAAATCCCACTCCCATTGTCCTTCGCCGGGCGCGGGTATGTCTACCGTGAGCGGTACTTCGCCCGTGTGGTAGCCGAGGCCGGGATCGATCCAGCAGTAGGCTTTTGTGTCTTGCCCAGGTTGGTTGGTGATCTTGATCCAGCGCACCACCTTGGTGAATTCTTCGTCGAACTGTCCGAGATAGACCTCTGCCCCATTTCCGCCGATGGGGCAGTTGACGGTAAGGAAGCGGACATCGGTGCTCCATCTCGGAATCCACGAGTGCCCTCTTTCCATGCCGAGTATGTTCTTAAACCACACCTCGCGCTTGTTGGCTCCGCCGGCGTCGTACATCATCACGCCCTGGTGGCCGGTGGTTCCACCCATGTGGAAATACCGGTAGCTGTTGTCGGGTGCCATGCACCCGTTGCATCCGTTGCCGTATTGCTTCCACGACACATCAGGGAGCATGGCCACGCCGGCGTTGGGCCACGGAAACTCACTGCCCGCATGGGTGCCGTCGGCCGACACCG
>JABMSA010000177.1 GCA_013202185.1 Planctomycetota bacterium | reverse complement strand
GAGCGGGCGAGGCGGTGACAATGCAGCCATGCAACCTTGACATGTCTGGCAAGTTGTGGCTGTACCGCCCGAGTTCGCACAAGACAGAGCATTACGGGCATGAGCGGGTGATCGAACTCGGCCCGAAAACACAAGGGATCATCAAAGAGTTTCTGAAGCCGGATCTCGGGGCCTTTCTCTTCAGCCCTGCGGATGCCACCGAAGAACGCAACGCCGAACGTCGGCGGAACCGGAAGACACCGATAACGCCAAGCCAAGCTCGCAGGAAGCGGAAGGCCTGCCCGAAGAAGCAGCCGGGCGATCACTACACCACAGCCAGCTACGGCCGGTGCATCGCCCTTGCCTGCGAGAAGGCGGGCGTGCCGCGATGGACATCGCACCAACTCCGGCATTCCTACGCGACGCGGATTCGGAAAGAGCACGGCATTGAGTCGGCACGGATACTACTCGGCCATCGGTCTATGGCCGTCACCGAAGTCTACAGCGAAATCGACAGAACCAAGGTCGCCCGCGTCGTGGCTAGGGTCGGGTAGAGGGTTCGAGGGTACCGGGGTATCTCATGGGGGCATTATTCGGCCGCCTTCAAATGTCTTGGAATGGCAAGGCTTCCATCAAGACAAAAGGGACAGCCTGACGAGAACAGATTGCACCAGCCACGGGCTTTCGGCCGCCTTGGCCGCTACGGTTGAGGAAGCCGGCCGCTCGGGCTGCAACCATCTCCGGGGCGCGTGAATTACTACCCGCCTGCGGCCCCCTGGGCTCCCTTCCTCAGGAGAAAGAAAGGGAGCGTTCGCGCTCATCGGCCGAAGCACGGCTGCCCACAGCCTGCGGAGTCGCCAAGCCACGATGGTTCCCGCAGACCCCCGCGGGTGAGGTGCGATACACCTGCGGGAGGACAGAATCGATTGCTTACCCTTGTCCTTGCACCGGAATTCTCATAATATATGGTGTGACTGGCTAACCGATTTGCTCGCCGGACGCTTCGCGGATTCACTGGTAGGCAAAGTCCTGTCTGGCCCAGGAACACCAGGGATTAACTGATGACGTTCTTAAGAGAATGATGTCGCAGTTCCATGTCGCCGCTCTCGTTGGCCTTTCGAGCCCGTGCTAAGGACTCAAGGATGTGTGCCTGCATGGAATGACGAGCGGACGGTCCACCATCGCCATTAAGTGTCCTCGCACGCCAACTCAACTAAGGAGATTGATCATGTGCGATCTGGAAATTCTGTGCAGAGGAACGGAGGATCTGCTGAAAAGATTCCCTAGCGTCAAGCCTTACCATCGCGTGCCCTTCGACCTGAAAGCGATGCTCGCGGACCGGATACATTCGTCATGTCGAGAGGTAGCTACATGGACGCAGGACTGGCTCAAAATGCAGAGCCCCATTGGCGACCAGCGTAAGGACATGAATCGGACCTTGTGCTTGCTTCAACCGGGAGGAAAGGCTCGCACTGTTTACGACAAGCTGCGGTCCCTAATCGACGATGCTCTGGAACAACTGCTTGGGCGTGCAGATCATGCCCATGTTCCCCTTCACATAGACGGCTGTTCTTGGCAATGCCTGAGCGTCGAGCGGCTGAAGGAGATCGCCGAAGATCTGCTCATTGACCCGATCCGGCTCTGGCACTATCAGATTCTTTTTGATATGGACACCTGCAATCATGAAGATAGAGAAGGATACTCAATCGACCGCTTGCTACTTTACGAGGGCAACCACGTTTATTTCCGCCACGGTCTGCAGTCGTCGGTCGATCCGTTCGCAGAGCGCGTTTTCCGCCTTCTGGAGAAAGTTCAACCCGGACATCCTTGCGGTCGTGAAGCAGCAGAGACGAGGAGATGAGGCCAGCGGGCGGCCGTGGCGGGATCCCAACCAGCCATATAAGGACGCTGATACCCGTTACGGTCACAAGCTGTTCTTGACCGTGGCGAAGCGCATTGGTCTGATTGTCCCTAAGCGAGGTGCATGGGCGCGTTTTGTACTGAATGACCGATTGCTCAGGTGCATTGTTCTCTCGCTAATCCCACCGGGCGGGCGCGTCACCTATGAAGTATTCAAGCGCCTGATGTTCTCCCATTTTGGTATGGCCGTAGACGATGACAAGATCGGGAGTGCATGCGAATGGTGCGGCACCGGCCGGCTCTCGACCTTGGGTGGCGACACCGACGGCTGGCTGAGCACAATGCTCGAAGCCGCCGGCATGTTGATTCGTTTGTCCGACTCTTGCTCTCTGGTCACGAACCCGTTTTATGGCGGAGAACAGTGATTGTGAAGTACTTCGCTCGAACAGCCTTTCAGCACATCACAAAGCAGATTGCGGCACATGCTCCCGATGCTGGTTCTGGCAACAGACTGCCCTGCATGATGCCAAGCATACCCATTCAGGCGGCCTTTCACCTTGGCGGCTTGCTGGAAGATTACTGTGCCGAACGTGATAACCTCGCGCCGCCGCTCATTAGAATCTCGAGCGAACTGTGTCACGAGTGGCAGCACTCAGAAGACGCCGCCATACGTCAACAGTTCGAGGAACTGGTCGCCAAAGGCTGGCCAGACCAGAACGGCAACCTCACGGCCTACAGAAATGCCCAGGCACAGGAAGAGCGTACCTTCCTAGTTCTGCTGGTGGGTGTGGATCGCGTAACCGATGCAGCCAGCCTTGCGGACCTCCATCACTGCGATTACGGCACCGTTTGGCAGGCCGAATTGGGGAGTAGTTTCGCTCCGTGGATACGCTTGACGTTGGGGGCCGCTTCGATAGGGTTTGAAGACGATACCGTCGTCCACTTCGACCAGATCCTCAAGCCCCTTGTCGAGCGAGGGCTGGCCGACGCCCTGCAGGTCAGTCTTCTGCTGGAGGAGCTTAACCTTTCAACAGCGCAAGATGGCAGGGACGCCGAAACATTACTCCTACAAAGCCTCGGTCGATTCAACCTGCCGCCCTTCACTAACTTTCAGTTCAGTGGCCGAAAAGGCTTTGGGCCCTATCTGGAGGATGCCTTAGCGTTCTTTTCCTACGATGCCTTCCTCGAAGATCGCGCACGTCAGAAGGCACTCAGAACGATAGACAAGCTCGTTAAGCATAACGAGCTCGGAGAGCTGTTCGACCAAAGCGAACGTGGCCCACATAGTAGTGACGAAGAGTTCATCGACGCCCTCAGGCGCTACGTTGGAACGGGCAATGCAGAAGTTCGTCGTGATCTCATACAGTGCGATTTCGTAACGATACGCGACCGCATTATTGGTTTCCGGGCTCCACGAGAAGAGCCTGGGCCAAAGAAGGAAATGGTCAGTAAGCTATCCGGCGGACCAGTGGAGGTCGTGCTTGCTGGGATTTGGAAGTCGTTGGCAGAATTCAAGAAAGCTGCCGCCGTGGTAGGCGTCTTTCCTCATGAGGCACTCCGTGAGATAAGGATAGAGTCGCAGCTCTTCAAACATGATTGTGACGGCGACAGCCCGGACGAGCGCATCCGGCGTGCCAGGGTTTACGTGTCCAGGCTACTTGGCGGAGTTGACGGCCTGATCGAACAATGGCTGCGACTGCCGAGAGCGGGGGATTCTGACGCGGAGATCGCAGTTTCTTCTCGTCTTGTGCACGGTGACCTCAGGTGCGAACCTGCCAGAACCAGTGAGCCATTTTTACAGTTCTCTGTGGAGCTATTCGGTGAGGGCTTGGACGAGCCCGTTGTGAAGCAGTTTGCATGGCGGTTGCCGGAGATCGAACCATATCGGGTTGCAGATGAACTCATTCAGTGGGCGGCCCAAGAGATAACCGCTACGGATGGTTACTGCCTCCCCGTTTTTCATGTTTCCTACTACGAAGAACTGATGTTGGCAAAAGATGATGAGGAAACACGACGAGTGCTTCGGCACTGTATTCAGGACGAAAGCCAAGGAATGTTAAATCTTCTTGGCGCTTCGGATCTCGATCCAACCGATCCTCTCCTGCCGCACATCCGAAAACTGGCTTTCGAATACGACAAGTTCATTCAGTCTGCGAGAAAGGCTGGGCTCCATGACGCGCTGCAGTCGAATTGGGACGGCTTGCGCAAGGCCTACGAGCAGGCCTGCGATGCCTATCTCTGTGAGAGCGATTATGCGAACAGCCCCCTTGCCTCGCTACTGTTCCGCTCGTTTCTTGTCATCCAGAGACGGCAGGCGGCAGAGGGTGATCGCTGGGTATGGGAGCCTTTTCAGTCGTCCGCAACAATCACTGTCCTCCATCCGGCGTTGTTGGAGATGCTGCAGGCTCATACCGCGTATTTGCTGGGTGCCTTCGTCACTATTGCGAGCCGTGAGCTGAGGGCATCCGGGACCCGAGCTTTCCGCGATGTCCTCTGGCAGAACTACGTTGACCTTGCCGCGATTCAGATGCCATTGTGCGGCCTTATCAGAGACCGGAACAAGGTTTTGGACACTGATATTCGTGGCGAGAACCTGATCCATCGTGTTGGAAGCGTAGACGACACTGCGGCATCTCTGACCACGCGCTTGCTCTTGCGGTACGATGCCTTTGACGAAGAAGAATTGAGCGATGCGGAGTTGTTCAGGACGACCCGCGAGTCGACACTCATTTTCCGCATCCTAAGGGATTACCGTGAGGTGCACCCCCACGCGAACGACGGCCTGAGCATTGCGGTGTACCAGAACCAGGATATTCAGCCGGTTATTGCGGCTGTAGATCAGTTCCTGTGCGAGACGTGCCAACACCGCAGTGCATTGCCTGGAAAGTACGGAATGTCTGTCACGATTTTCACGGAGTCGAGCGACGACACAAGCGTCTCTCGCTGGATATCACAGTGGAAGGAGCGCTGGGAAGCCGCCGAGACACAGGTGTCGTTTGCTCACTACCGACAGGTTCGCTTGTCGGTTGCACACAGAATCGTATCGCCCGAGAAATACTACCGGCAGTTCTGTCAGTTGATCGATGACGGGCTTCAGGTAGATGTCGCTATTCTGAACAGCTTCATCGGAGCCGGGACAGAGGGCAATGATTTTCATTTGGGCGCGGCGCTTTTTGAACACTGCCTTAACGTATTGTATATCCGTGACTTACGACGGAAGATAGTTGATTTTGCGGCCCACTTTTGGTCATATATTGGGAGCCGTAGAGAATGT
>JABMSA010000002.1 GCA_013202185.1 Planctomycetota bacterium | reverse complement strand
GCGAGGAGGTGGAGATCGTGTTGACGCCGCCCTGGAGGCCGGTCCAGTCTACGCCGACTTCCTCGAGATAGTTCTTGTCGATATCAATGAACCTGGCCTGGACCATTATCTGAACGGCCCTGGCCTTTCTGAAGCTCTCGAGGAGTTTGAGTATCTGGTCCTGGATGGCCACGGGGGCGGAGACGACGAGCTTTCCGCTTCGATATTGAATGGTGTTGGCTGCGGCGCCGCCGGCTTCGTCCTTTCCCGACCAACTTCCGCGTGCAATGTTGTTGGCAATGAATCTGGCCAGGCTCCATCCGTTGTTGTATTCCTCTTTGCCGGTCGCTTTGCGCGGTGCGTATTCCACCGACATCTGAACGCCGTTGTAACGCTCGCGGAGTGCGCGGTTGGTGGCGCCTATGGGTGATGGGCGGTCGTTGGCCGCAAAATCTCTGACGGGTGTGATGAGGTCGGTTACGGTGTAGGTTGCCAGCTCGGGTCTGTCGGTCACTTCGCTGTCCGAAATATAGATCATGGTGTCGGCCATCGACCATTTGACGTCTGCAAAGCGGCAGATATGGCTCAGGGCCGATGCCAGGGTGATGTTGCGCGCGGCGAGGGTTATGGGGGTTTTGCCGATGGGCGCCTGCGGATCGATCACTATTCCGACGTTTGTTGAGTTTTGGAGGTATTGTGTTACTCGTGAGAGGGTGACACTCTTGAATTCGAATGATATGCGCTCGTCGAGTGCTTTCTTGAGCCGGGTTTCCCAGTTTTCGACCTTCACGCCGGTTCCGAGGCTCTTGCTTCGCCGGATGACATCGCCCCAGCTTTCGACGGCGGGCCGCGAAACGACATTGCGTGTGTCGGGCAGAATGAGTTCTTCGTCTATTGCCTGCATCGCCCGGTCGGTTGCGGATTCCAGTGCGGCCCTTCGCAGGGCTTCTCTGGTCTTGTTGGAATCGACGAGGATTTTGTCTTTGAGGTACTGAGCGGCCTTGTCGGCGGGGTAGAGCTTGAGGGCTTCGTCTACCGCTACGAGTGCATTGGGGTATTGCCGCCTCTTGAGGAGTTCCCTGGCTCTGTCGAGGCGAGAATCGAATTTCGCGCGTTTGTTTTGGATGGCGGTTTCGTCGATATCCTTGAGGGTGTTTTCGGCCGCCTTGGCAAGGATGAGCCGATCGGCGGAGGCTTCGGCAATGGCGCGCCCGGGGCTGAAGGCCGGCAGTATGGCCCCGCACAGGCAGGTCATGAACAAGCAGCGAAACCTTCTCAAGGCCGTCTCCTTTCCTTCCCATCGGGGTTGAGGTCGAGTGTGCAAGGTTGGGGTTGTCATGGCGTTTGCTTCCTTTGCTGTCAGTCGCTCGCGGCGATTGCGGGTTCGAGCTCGCGCTGAATGAGGATATTGGCGGTAACCAGTATCACAAGGCTGCTGCGTGTGTCGATTCGCCCCCAGTTCATGAAGAGATACTTGATGACGGGTATCCTCGACAGCAGCGGGACGGTTGCGTAGCCTTCTTCCTCGGTGGAGGCCGATAGCCCGCCGATGAGGATGGTGCCGCCATCGGGCACGGAGACGGTGGTCTCGACGGACCTGGTGAACACCTCGGGCAGTTCGATCGGGATAAATCCCGAGACAGCCCAGTTCTCGGACGTGAAGGCGCGCTCGATGAGAATGGTCTCGAACCCGCGCAGTTCGGTTATCGACGGCAGGAGTTCCATGGTCACGTAGCGCTGGTCGGCGCTGACGTGCGGCTTGACCTCGAGGACGACGCCGTCGGTAACTGTTGCGATCGTGGGCGTGCCGGCGTCGTCGTAGGTCTGGAGATAGTTGACCAGCGTCGCGACGACGATGTTTGCTCGCTGGCCGTTGAAGCAGGTGAGCCGAGGAGAGGTGAGCACGTTGCTGTTCGCGTCCTTTTCGACGGCTTCAATGAGGGCCCGTACCTGATAGCGCGACAGGAATGCGACATCCAGGAAGAGCCCGCCAAACTCGTTGAAGCCGGAAAACTGGCCCGGAAATCGGACCGTGTTTCGGTTTACGTTGCTTGCGCGCAGATCCCATGGGCCGCCGGGCCGGGATCCGCCGGGGTCGAGCGCCGGCCACCGCCTCCTTCCCAGGGTTGGGTCTCCGGCGGGCTCGACGGGCGTGCCGCGCGTAGGCCCGAACTGCCCCGGCCCCAGTGCTGCGGGCGTGTCAGGTAGGTACCACGGCGCCTGTGCTATGGGATTGCCGAATTCGTCCAGGCGCCCCGAGCCGAGGAAGCCGGCCCCGGCCGGGACCGGAATGCCGCCTGCGGCCTGGCTGACCCCGCGCACTGCAAGGTTCTCGAGCCCTGTCCAATCGATTCCGACGCGTTTGATGTAGTTCTTGCTCAGCTCGATGAATCGTGCAAGAACACTGACTTGAATGGCCCTTGCTCTGCGGAAGGCGTCGAGGAGTTCGACGATTTGCTTGTGCACTTCGGCGTTGTGTGTGACGACGAGTTTGCCGGCTCTGAATTGTATGGTGTTTTGGCCTTTGTCGTCGGCCTCGGTGCTCCAGGTGCCGGGGGCGATGGTGTCGCGGATGAGTTGGGCGGTGCGTTCTCCTTGTTCCTCGCGCTCCTTTTCATTTTCTTCGTCGGCGGAGAAGCGGCTGCCGTCGCCGATGCCGGCCGCGGGGTTCACACCGACGGCCTCGACGAGGTAGCTGCCTGGAACAAAGTTTCTTGGGTTGGTGCAGAGGTCCTCGATGAGGTAGAGCTCGGTGTATTTCTTTTCGGCCAGGTCGCCGTCGGAGACGATGATCATTTCGTCCTTGAGCGCCCATTGTGCCCGGCCCATCCTGCAGATGATGTTGAGCACGTGTACCATTTCCTTGCCGTTTACGCTGAGATCGATGATGGGGTCGTTCTTGCCGGCGCAGCGCGGGTCTACCTGGATATTGCACCCTGTGAGGTCGCGGAGGTAGTTTATTGTTTCTTCAAGCGAGGCGCCGTTGAATTCGCAGGATACTCTCTTGCGCAGGGAGGCCCCGATTGCATCTACGGCGGGGCCGGTTTCTTCGGTGTGTGGTATGTTTGTTCTGGGGATGTTGTGGCGGCGAGGCTCCGATGGATACACCACAAGCTCGTTTTGGGGGATCTTGAGGTCGTCGATGAGGCCCAGCTCGCGGTCGTGCGAACGCTTTTTCTCTATTCGCAGGTCGGCGGCTATTGCTTTTTTGCCGTCGGTCTCGATCTTGCTTTTGAGGAACTGTGCGCCGGGGTATTGCTCTTCGATCTCAATGACGCCGTCGATGCAGTCGAGCGCGAGGTTGAATTCCTTCAGCTTGTAGTAGCTTTTTGCTCTGTCGAAAAGGAGCTTGGCGCGTTGGCGTTGGCGTTGGCTGCGCTTGATGTCGTATGCGCGCACCACTTCTCCTGCCTCTTTGCGGGCGGCGTTTGCCTCTTCGCTTGTCAGTGCGTTGCGGCACCCTCTGGCCTTTTCCAACAGTGCGGCGGCATCGGCGCACAGCTTGTGGGCGCCTTTGATGTTGTCGCCGATTACAACGGCCATCTCGAGCTTCTGTATTGCCGCTTCGTAGTTGCCGTTGGCGATGAGGCTGTTGGCTTCGTAAAAACAGCGTTCCATTTCGATGCGGTTGCGCTTGAGGGTGTCGTCGGCCGTTTTGTCGGCAGGGGGTGCGGCTGCGAGTTTTGCCAGCTCGGCTTGTGCGCGGGCGAGGATGTCTTGGGCGCGCTTGTTTTGCGGCTGTACGCTGAGCACCCATTCCATCTGGGCTTTTGCTTCGGCGTAGCGCCCTTCCTCGATGTACTTGGCCCCCTCGGCCATGGCCATGCGGGCGAGGTATTCGTCGCGCTCCTGCGTGATCCGCCGATCAGAGGCGGCGGCCTCGTTGCGGTCTGCGTTTTCGTCGGGTAAAACGATGCTTTTGCTTTGCCCCAGGGCAACTGCGGGGAAGGCCGCAACAACAGCGATCGCAATCAATGCTACCACGCGCCATAACCTGCGAGGGCACCCCCGGTTGATGTTCTCACTTACCAAGACCGTTCTCCTTTCTCACTGCACGTTCCGGACGTGTGAAGCTTGCTGCTGTGTCGGTGCAACACCTTTTGCTGCTCAGCGATGATCGGCCGCTCGCTTTCGGGCTATTCGGCTGCGTCGTCCTATTTCTTGACTTCGAGTACGGGCGGCGTGCGCTTCCTCTTCTTAAACTCAATTGTGTAACCGGTTTTCTTTGTCAGCTTTACCTTATCCTTGTGAAAGGCTTCGTCATCTTCGCCTTCTTGTCCGCCGTATACGCCGAGCATTTCGTAGTCGCCCGGCAGAAGATCGATTTGCCGCGTTGAAAAGGGCGGTACATCTTGCTTCAGGAGGTCTTTGCCGCGAGCAATGAAGGTGAGGCGGGTGTCGCTCTGGTTGGTGATCACCAATCTCGGGTCCTCCGCTTCCATTTTGTTTTGCTTGATCTTCGGCAGCGCCTCGGTCTCTTCTTTCTTGTGGCGCCTCAGCATCCTGTCGATCTCTCTCTGGATCTCCCTTATTTCGCTGCGCTGTTTCCATATTGCGATGGGCCGGTTGTTTGCGTTTACCAGGATGGCCCGCGCCTCGTTGAGCAGAATTATACGCACCTGTTGGACGTCGCCCACTTGGTCGCCCACGATCACGTGCTTGTCTCTGGTTACCTGCCGGGGCAAATCTTCTACGTCTACGAGGGTGTAGCCGGTGTCGATCTTTCTGTCACGCACTTTCTCGCCTCTGATGCCGCGCAGCGTGTGACCGCGCACCACATAGCCGTGCGACGTTACTACTTCGATGTTTGCCATGCCCATCCGCGCCATTCCCGAGGTGAGAATAAGGGCCATCTTGTCCAACGGCTCAACTTGCACTTGCGCGGAAGCGAGACTGGTCTTTTCGACTTCCTTGTTTTCGAGGTCATCCTTTACTATGCCCGTGGTCTTGACAGTGTAGTAGTATTTGGTCCCGGGAGCAACGTCCATGTCGTCCCACTCGTATTGTTGCGGCACGGCGTTCGGGGGTTTTGGGTTGAGGTCATCGGTCTTCTTTTCGGGCGTTTCCCGGCCGTTTACCTCAAGCTCAAAGACCAACTTGCCGGCCTTGTCTCGGCTGTCTGATCGAATAATTTCATATGAGATGGCCGGGCAGCTTTTCGGATTGGTTTTCCACGTGAGGGTCACATATCCCCTGCGTGCCGTCGCGGTCACCGCCAGGGGCTGTTCGGGGTGGGGTACGAGCTGCGGCGGCCTGGGCAGTGTTTTCAGAAGAAACGTGAACGACGTGCCGCCCGGAAACTCGACGCGCACGGTTGCTTCGCCTTTCATTAGAGCGACGATGCCGAGTGCTTTCATCCCGCCGTCCATCGTCAGATTGGCTATTGGCTTGCCCTTGACGATGGTTGCCTTGGCGGTGGCGTAGTTTACAGTCTCCAGGATCGGAAAATCGCCGGCATAAGTACTTTTGATCATGACGAAAACGGGTGGGCGGTCGCCGAGGGGCCTTCTCGGTTGGTATTCGACGGTCTCGGGCTTGCCCAGGATTTCGTCGGGGTTGTAAAACACCGACTCCCGGAAAAGAGCGCCCGAGGGTATCGCGTCGGCGCTGTATCTCTTGCTGAGTAGGGCGTAATGCTGAGTCGGCGGCTCGGTGGGGTCGGAAGTGATCTTGCCCCTGACGTGACTTTCGAGCGCGTCGATCGTCGTGTTGATCTTGGTGAAGGCGTCGCGGGCGGGCGACTCGCTGGAGCAGGCGTTGGCAACGGCCCACAGCAGCACAAGACCGGCCAAGGCCGCAATTGCCTTGTCGATGTAGCGGAAAAGTGGGTTTTGAGGATCAATGGTCATGCCGCAGCTCCGGGGCTCAGTCGTCTTGTCTCTTGTTGGGCAGGTTTTTCAAGATGCTGCCGTAGTGCAATGTTACGCCGTCGTATATCGTGCACTCGCTGGCTTCGGTGGTCAGCCAATCGTCCGGGCCGTAGAGCCTGTATTCGAGGCCGTCGCCGGATTTGCTCTTGTCAACGCCCGTCTTCTTTATCTGGTTCAGGATGATCTTCGCTATCTCGTCGTCGCGGGCCTTTTGGGCCAGCCAGTGCTCCACGCCCACAGAGCTTTCGAACTGCTGATGCTCATTTGAGAACACCACCTTTATTACCCCCACCGAGAAGTCGATGACAGCGCATGTGATCTCCGCGTCGACGACTCTGACCGGGCGCCCGCCAACAGATACCATGCCGCCTTCGCTCTCCGGCCTTTCTTTTATGGCGAATGACTCGATGCTCAGCGGAAGCTCGTGCTTGAGAATCCGCTCGATGAGCACGGGTACGTTGGCGGCGGGCATCGACACGTTGAGGGTGAAGCGGTAGAACATGAATCGGTCGTCGATGTCTCCCCTCGCCTCTCCGGGGAATTCGAACTCGAGGTCGTTCAGTACCGCCACCAGGGGTGTCGGCTTGTCTTCGTTGGCTTCCGCGTCGGCTTCCGCGTCGGTGTCTTCCGGCGTGTCTTCGGCAATGTCGGCATCTTCGTCGGCAGGCTCGGGCTCGGGAGTCTTTTCGGCGGCTTCGCGGCCGCCGGGCGGCTGGGTCATTACGTCGACCAGGCCGCGCAGTATCCACAATTGCTTGTATGCGTATATCCAGATCGTGTATCCGGGGGCTCCGCTGATGTCCTGGAGGTTCCAGGAAGGGACCGTCTTGCCTTCGGGAATCATCCCCGATGCCCTTACTTCGGCGTCGCATTCCTCGATGCTTGCACGAAGAAAACGTCCAAGCCCTGTTCTGTCTCTGTCGGTAATGCGCAAGACCTTCGACGGGCTTATCCTGGATTTGGGGCCGAATTGGTCGAGACGATCATCTTTGCCGACCAGGAAGAGCACCATCTTTGCGTATTCTTTCTCGATGCGTTCTTTATCTTCGAGGGCTTTGTCGATCACCTGGCGCGGCTGAGCCTTCTCTTCGAGCCTGCTCAACTCGCGCACTTGCCCGCTCTTTCCGTCTTGTCCGACTAGCTCCTCGATTCGCTTGGTGTTGGCGCTCGCCTTGCCGCGCACCACTACGCCCCATACCAGCAGCTCGGCGAGGAGAACGATGCCCATGAATACCCAGAAAAGATTGCCGGCCAACTTGTTCATAGGTCCTCGGCCTCCTTCTCACCGGCCGGCCGGCGGCCCACTTCAATGATTATGGTAAACTCTCTTATGAGCTTGCCGCCTCCTTCGGGTTCTATGTCTCGCCACTTGACGCCGCCCTCCGGGATCGTGAAGATCTCGACCCCTCTGAGGGGGTCCACCAACTGTTGCTCGATGAACTCGCGGTCGGCCTCAGAGCGCCCTTCGATCGTAAGCTCTCTAATACTGCGGTATTCGTCGAGGCGGGCTTCCATCGAAATATTTGACAAAAAGATGCCCTTCTCGCGCGGCTTGAATGGCACCCCGGGATCGCTTTCGGTACCAAAGATTCTCGACAGCTCGTTTATTGCGAGCATCGGGAGGTCTCGGTCGCTGCCCATCGGGGCCAGCCCGGCGGTTCTGTCGTCTATGAAGCTTGTGTCGGTTGCCATGGTGTAATCACTTGCGAGCGCCTTGTATTCCCGCACCTTGCTCTCGGGCTTTTCTCCCAGGGCCGCCAACCGGCTTTCGTCGGCGCTGACCTGGAGCAACGACGCAAGCACGCCGATCCCCAGGCACGCAACCGCGGCAATGGCAAACGGCTTCTTGCGTCCGAGCTCGCGCTGCACCTTCATTTCGTCGGGCAGCACGTTGATGGTGATGGGCCCCTCGCCGGCGGCCTGTAGGGCCAGCCCCATCGCCACCGTAAACGATGAAAGATTGCCGACGTGCGGGCCGGCCGCGGCGGCTTCTCCGATCGACACGCGCTCGAAGTGCGACATCACGTTGACCTTGCAGCCCAGGCTCCGGCCGAACAGCTCGACGAGGGGCGTCATCTTGAAGCTCTCGCCCAGCAGAAACGCCTCCTGGATCTTGAGCGACTTGAACTGCTGCTTGTAGTAGCCGATGGTCTTGTGGATTTCGCCCAACAGCCGCTCGAACGTGGGCCGCATGACGTTGAAGAGCTTTTCGGGCTGCTTGGACCCGGAGGCCTTCTTCTTGAGTTCCTCGGCCTCTTCGTAGGCGATGCCGAACTTCTGCTGCAGCATCTTCGTAACGGCCTCGCCGGAGATGGGTATCGACCTCACGCGGAAGTTCCCTTCCGCCAGGATCACGACGTCGGTGCTGCCGGCGCCCACGTCAACGATGATCGTGCCGTCGTCGATCCGCCGGTCGTACTTCAGGAAGTTGTACAAGGCAAGCCGGCCCATCCCGATGATGTCTACCCCGAGCTTTGCAACGGAAAGGCCGGCGAGCAACTGCTCGATGATTTGGTTCTTGATCGCGAAGAGGGCAACCTCGATGCTTTCGCCGGGAATCTGCGGACGTTCCGAAGCAAGCTGATACGCCCAGGCTACTTCTTCGAGAGGGAAAGGAATCTGCTGGCGGGCCTCGTACTTCACGATCTGCGGCACCTGCTTCATGCTCACCGCAGGCAGGCTGATGAACTTGTCGAACCCCGCCCCGGGCACCGAAAGCGCCACCCTTGCCGATCCGATCTTGTTGCGACCGGTAAAAGTACAGAGCGCCTCGCGCACCTGTTCCTCTTTGCCGAGATAGCTGTAGCCCTCCTCCCTGCTGGTGCGCGGGATGACATCGAGCGAGAGGACCTCCGCACCGTTCTTGTCAACCTTCAGCTTGGCTGCACGAACAGCCGACTCCCCGATGTCGATGCCCCAGGCAACTTTACTTCCCAGCATATCATTCCTCAGAATCCAGCAACGCGAAATGTCGGGCACGCCGCCCGAGACCCTTCGGCAACAGCCCAAGCACGAAGGACAACAGAAAACCAGCCAGCGCCATCACGCTCGGGGGCCGTCCGGGGGATCCGTTTTTACAAAATTTTACCGGTCTTCATATTTCTGCACGAATTATATCCTTCATGTGGTAACTGTCAAGGGGAAAACTTTCGAAAAGACAGCCCCAGCGTTGAAACGCTGGGCTACCTTCAGCCGTGCCTACGGCACTG